>CALHPT010000167.1 GCA_938036405.1 uncultured Tannerella sp. | reverse complement strand
GCCGGCAGGGACAATAGCAGCTTCGATCTATACGTATTTAATCCTGTCCCAAACAATAGCTGCATCGAAGCCAATCCGTCTCCTGCCGGTAGGGTAGGGCGCAAAAGAATACGCCCTCCAAATGCCCCCGCAAGGGGCAAACACACCTCCCCAAAACACGAATCCCCCATTGCTCGAGACAATGAGGGATTCAGGGGGTACGTATTTATTATCTACCGAGACGAGGCGAGACGGCGGCCGCCGCCATCAGACGGCGGGGAGGCTCATGCCGGTGATCTTGCGATAGAGGTCGAGGGCGTAGACGTCGGTCATGCCTGAGATGTAGTCGAGGGCGCACTGGATCTTGCCGTAGACGGTCGGCGACGCGGTGTCGTACTGGCTGGGGATGCGGCTGAGCAGAAGCCGACTGTAGGCGTGCGTGGGGTGGAGGACGGCGTCGATGACGGCCGTCAGGAGGTAGCTAAAGATCCGGTGACCGGCCAGTTCGATGTCTACGACCTCGCCGGCGGTGTAAATTTTTCGACGCGCCACCTCGGAGCAGGCCCGGTAGGCGGCAGCGGCGTGACTCCCGATGCCCTCGATGAGCGGGCCGGGGAAGGCACCGTCGAGCAGTTCGGCCTCGTGGTCGACAAACGTGCGGGTACACTCATCTACCAACAGCCCGATGACGGAGGAGCGGAGGTAGGCGATACGTTCGTTCGTGTCGTCCACGATCATCATCGTGCGACTGACGTGCTCCAGCTGTTCGCCCTCGAAAAAGCCGAGGAGGAGGCCGATCGCCTCGTCGGCGGGCAGGATGCGGAGCTTGTGGGCGTCCTCGATGTCCATCACCTGGTAGCAGATGTCGTCCGCAGCCTCGACCAGGTAGACGAGCGGGTGGCGGGCGAAGCGGCCGTCGCGATGGGGGATACCCAGCTCGTTGGCGATGCCGAGGTAGGTGGGCTCTTCGCTCTGGAAGAAGCCGAACTTGCCGCGGCTACCGGCCAGCGTGGAGGCGTAGGGATACTTGACGATCGAGGCGAGCGTGCTGTACGTGAGCGCGAATCCGCCCTGTCGACGGCCCACGAAACGGTGGGTGAGCAGGCGCATGGCGTTGGCGTTGCCTTCGAAACAGACGAAGTCTTCCCAGCGGCCACCCTCGGCGCGGACGTTGGGCTCCAGCGTGCGGCCTTCGCCGTCGGTGAAGAAGGCCGAGATGGCGCGCTCTCCGGAGTGGCCAAAGGGCGGGTTGCCCATATCATGGGCCAGGCAGGCGGCGGAAACGATCGCGCCCATTTCATGGAGTGCGGCGGCCGTGTCGGCGTCGTGTCGGGGGGCGAGACGGGCGGCCACGTTGGCTCCGAGCGAGCGACCGACACACGAGACCTCCAGGCTATGCGTGAGCCGGTTGTGTACGAAAATGCTACCCGGCAGGGGGAAGACCTGCGTCTTGTTTTGCAGCCGGCGGAAGGGGGCGGAGAAGATCAGCCGATCGTAATCGCGCTGGAAGTTGGTGCGCTCATGCTTGCGCTCGTGATAGGATTCGATGCCGAGTCGGCGGCCTGAAATCAGTTGTTGCCAGTTCATAGGGGGGATGGGGGGCTAAGTGTGACGACGTTGGGGGAGACATGGGGAGACGCTCGGCAGGACTACAAACGAAAAGCCCTGTCAGGGAAGGGGTGGGGCACTCCCCACTCCCCTTCGCCCGGCAGGACTCTTCGTCGTTAGCCCTTCTTTTCGTCTTCGGTTCAGTGGCCCGTAGGAGGAGCCTCGACGGCTACGCCCGTGGGGATGGCAAATTTTTCAGCAGGTACATCCACGTTCACCTCCACCTCGGAGGCCTCATCGGTCACCATCAGGTTGCCCTGATAGCGCGCCTCGTAGCGAAGCATGATGCCCTCCCAGATCCACATCGTGGCCTGGAGCGTAACCCCGGACTGGGTGAATTCCATCTCGTACTTCTTGCAGGGCTTTCCGGCCACGTCGCCCGTGCCCACCTCCTTGATTTTGAAACGCTCGATGTCCTCGGGAGAGAGCTGGCGGAAGTTGCGCGGTTGATCGGGGGCAGGCATGCGGAAGGCCTTCTTCTCGTCGAGATCTAAGGTGACGTTCGTCCGCCCACCGTCCTCAGCGACGACGCGTAGGTGCTTCTCCTCTTCGCCCATTTTCATCGTCATCTCGGTCGCCTCACGGTCGCCAAAGTCATCGAAGTAGAGCGTGTTAGCTATCGTGCCACCCATGGCCTTCGTTTCTTTCTTAATGATGGCCGACTTGATGCCATAGCGTTTGCCGGCGGTGGCGTCCAGTTGCGCCGAGAGCGTGCCCGTAAGCAAGAGCGACGCAAGAATCAACAGGGTTGTCTTCATACTTGTGTTACTTAGAAAAAATACAGGCGGCAAATGTAGCCGCGGCAGGGAAACTCATTCATCCGGACCCTCTCTGATCTTGATTCCCTTGGGGATCTCGAATTTTTCAGGAGGGATGGGGACGTTGAGCTCAATGGATTGAACTTCCTCAGCAGAATTCAACCCGTGCATCATCTCGGATGAAAGCTCTTGAGCTAAGACGATACCCTCCCAGACGTACATCGTAGCCATGAGATCATATTCATCTTCCGACAGATCCATACGAAACACTTTGCAAGGCTTGCCGGCTACGGTCTCTGTCCCGACCTCTTTGATCTTGAAACGCTCAATGTCCTCGGGAGTCAGATGACGGTAATTGCGCGGTTCATATTCAGGCTTGCGGCTGGCCGTTTTTTCATCTAAATCAATAACGATTGTCTTTCCATCTTTCTCGCGAATGGATCGTGTATGTTGCTGCATGAGTTCTGCATCCAGGCTTACTTCGACAGCCTCTTTAGCTCCGTAGTCGTCGATGTAGACAGTGATCTCACGCACGGCGTCCAATGTGTGCGGGATCTACTCCTGCCGCTGCTGCCACTTCCAGGCGTTGCGGAGGGTGTCGGAGAGGGGGGTGCGGGTCGTCCAGCCGAGGACACGGTTGGCGCGCGTGGGGTCGGCCCAGACTTGCTCGATGTCGCCCTCGCGCCGACCCACGATCTGATACGGCACACGGACACCGGTGGCCTCCTCGAACGTCCGGATCAGCTCCAGGACGGACACGCCGCGGCCTGTGCCGAGATTGAAGACCTCGAGCGGCTCTGTGGCCTGCCCCTCGACAAGTCGACGGACGGCCTCCACATGCGCACGGGCCAGATCGACGATGTCGATATAGTCACGGATGCAGGAGCCATCGGGCGTGTCGTAGTCGTCGCCGAAGACACGCAGTTCGGGGCGGATCCCGGCGGCCGTCTGAGTGAGGTAGGGCACGAGGTTCTGCGGCGTACCTGCGGGGAGTTCGCCGATCTCGGCTGATGGGTGCGCGCCGATGGGGTTAAAGTAGCGGAGTAGGATGGCGCGGAAGGGCGCGTCGGCGTGGATGGTGTCGCGGATGATCTCCTCGTTGATCTGCTTGGTGTTGCCATAGGGCGAGGTGGCGGGCCGAATGGGCGCGTCCTCGGTGACGGGCAGATCGGAGGGCGCAGGCTGGCCGTAGACGGTACAGGAGGAGGAGAAGACGATGCCCTCGACGCCGTGCCGCGGCATGAGCTCGAGCAGGTTGAGGAGGGAGACGATGTTGTTGCGGTAATAAAGCAGCGGCTTGTGGACAGACTCGCCAACGGCTTTACTGGCGGCGAAGTGGATGATGCCGCTGACGGGGGCGTGCTGGGCGAAGATGCGGTCCATCGCTTCGCGGTCGTTGCAGTCGGCCTCGTAGAAGGTGGGGCGCCGGCCGGTGATGCGCGCGATGCCGTCGAGCACGTCGGCGGTGGAGTTCGAAAGGTTGTCGATGGCGACGACGTCGTATCCGGCCTCAATCAGCTCTACCGTAGTGTGCGATCCAATGTAGCCTGTGCCGCCTGTTACAATGATTGTCTTACTCATATCGTATTGGGGGTTGATTCTAAAAACAAAAGTAAAACGAGGCGTGAATAGATTTTGTATACCCATCCCAAGAAATCCGCGCCCTCCGGACAGCTTTCAGGTGTCAATCAGAAACTACTTATTAAGCCAAAGCGCTTGGAGACTCCATAAACGGGAGCCGTTTGGGCCAGCCTCCGCCCGACGATGGAGGTCGATGCGATGGGGGAGAGGCAGATGGATACTTTTGCGGCCATGAGAAATACATCTGATGTAGTCCGCGACATGAACCGCGCCGGGGGCGAAGGGCGACCCTTCCTCTTCGGCTTCGACTTCGAGCTGACGCGCGGCTTTTTTATCCCCGACCCTCTCCGCCAAACGGAGGTGCGATTCAACATACGCGGCGTCAGCAACGCATCGGACGACGGCCCCGAAGTGCCTTACGCCTTCGAGCGAATGCCCGAGTCCGAGACGACCTACGCGCGCCGCTTTGACATCATCCGCGCGGGGCTGCTCCGCGGCGACTCTTTCCTGACGAACCTCACCGTCCGCACGCCCATCCGCACCGACCTCACCCCCGACGCCATCTACCGCCGTGCCCGCGCCCTCTATAAAATGTATTACCCCGACGCCTTCGTCTGCTTCTCGCCCGAGCGCTTCGTGCGGATCGATGCCGACGGCACGATCGCCTCGAACCCGATGAAGGGCACGATCGACGCCCGACTGCCCGACGCCCGTGAACGCATCCTGGCTGACCCGAAAGAGACGGCCGAACACAACACGATCGTCGACCTAATCCGTAACGACCTCTCCATGGTGGCCGACGGTGTGCATGTGCGACGCTTTCGATATGTCGACCGACTCGAGACGTCGGCTGGGCCCATCCTACAAGTCAGCTCCGAGATCGCAGGACATCTGCCGGACAATTGGCGACAGTGCGTGGGCGATATCATCGCTCGACTGCTACCAGCGGGTTCCGTCTCCGGCGCCCCGAAAGACGCCACTGTGCGACTCATCCGCCAGGCTGAAGACTCTCCGCGCGGCTTCTACACGGGCGTCTTCGGACTCTTCGACGGACACACGCTCGACTCGGCCGTCTTCATCCGCTTCATCGACCTCACGACTGATCCCTTCACCTACCAAAGCGGCGGCGGCATCACCGCCCGCAGCCGTATGCATGACGAGTACGAGGAGGTCATCCAAAAGGTCTATCTCCCCTTCTAATAATAGAAGGTAGTCTGGGGTAGTCTGGAGGTAGTATCACAACCCTTCTCTACTTCTAACTACCCCCTAACTACCTTATACTACCCCTTAACTACCCCTGACTACCCCCATGTTTATAGAAACCATACGCATTCAAGACGGCCACGCGTGTCACCTCAGCGACCACGCCGACCGCATGCGCCGCACCGCCGATCACTTCGGCTTCACGGCACCCACGTTGCCACATGATCTGGAAGCGTGCCTCCCGGCGGACCTGCGCACGGGCACTGTCCGCTGCCGCGTGTTGTATGACCACACGTTGCGCGAGGTCACCTTCACGCCCTACCGTCGGCGGCAGATCGAACGACTCTTCGCTGTGGATGCAGACACTACGGATTACGCCTTCAAATACGCAGACCGTGCGCCGCTGACTCGCCCGCAGATCTCCCTTGCCGAGACTGACGAACTGCTCTTCATCCGAGACGGTTGCCTGACGGATACGTCGTACACGAATCTTGTCCTACGTCGTGGCGACGAGCTCGTCACCCCCGACACCTTCTTGCTCGATGGCACCTGCCGCCGACGGCTCCTCCGCACGGGACGCATCCGCACAGCTCGTATCCGCCTTCAGGATCTCGCGACCTACGACGAACTGCTGCTCATCAACGCCATGATGCCGCTCCACGAGGCCATCCGCCTGCCCATCTCGGCTGTCCAGCCCGATTTCTACACTTTTGCGCCGTGAAAGAGACCCCCTTACAACCCGAACCCGATTACGCCGAGTGGCACCGCCGACTTCAGGATCCCGCCACACGGCGCGCCGCCTTTGCCGAGGCGGTCGATGCCTTCAGCCAGCGGCTTTACTGGCTGATCCGACGCATGGTGATCTCGCATGAGGATGCCAACGACCTCCTCCAAAACACCTTCCTCAAGGCCTGGGCAAACCTGGACTATTTCCGTGGCGATGCCCGCATATCCACCTGGCTCTACAAGATCGCCACGAACGAATGCTTGACTCACCTGGAGAAGGAACGCCTCCGCCGCCATCTCTCGCTCGATGACGACGACAGTTATCTGGCCGAGACACTCCGCGGCGACGAGTTCTTCGACGGCGACGCCGTCCAGACTCGCTTTCAGACAGCCGTCTTACAGCTCCCGCCGAAGCAACGCCTCGTCTTCAACTTGCGTTATTACAACGACATGAAGTACGAAGACATGTCCGAGGCCTTGGGCACCTCCGAGGGTGCCCTCAAAGCCTCCTACCACCACGCCGTCAAAAAGATCACAGCCTACATGACGAGCGGCAATTAAACACTACCCGAATCTCCCCGTCGTACGGGCGCATTCCCCCTCAAAAACATCTCCGATAGACATGAAAGAAGAACCCTCTATCCCCAACTTCCCCAAGGGCAGCGCCGACCCTTTCCGTGTGCCCGAGGGATACTTTGAAGGCCTCACGGATCGCATCATGGCCGCCCTTCCTGAACCCTCCGCCGAGGCTACGCAGCCACCGACGGTCTCGCTCATGGATAAGGTCAAGCCGCTGCTCTACCTGGCCGCCTCCTTCCTGGGCATGATGCTCCTTTTCAAAGGACTCTCCGCCCTTCGCCCGGCCGATCGTGCAGCCGAACGAACGCTCTTTGTGCAGCACGCCACGACGGGCTCCCCCACCGTCCTCACCGACGATGAGGCCGACTTTCTGGATTATCTCGAGGCGCAATACGCCGACCTCTTTTTCTCCGACAACATCAATGAATGGGAATAATAAACGATGAATAATATGAAGACACTTCTCCCCCTACTCCTCGCTCTGCTGTTTGCCCTCGCCACTCCCGCGGCGTCCAACGCGCAGAAAGACGCCAAGAAACGCATCGACCGCGAGGCCTTCTTTGCCCGACGCAACGCCTACATCACTGCCGAAGCCGGCCTTACCGCCGACGAGGCCGCAGCCTTTATTCCGCTCGAAAACGAGCTTCAGCGCCGCAAGTTTGAGGTCGGTCGCGAGTGCCGCAAGCTGGCCCGTAAGAACCGTACGCAGCAAGGCCTCACCGATCACGAACGCCGCGAACTCTCCAACTGCCTCACCGAGACACGCCTCAAAGAGGCTCAACTGGAGAAGGAATACATCGAGCGCTTCAAGAAGATCCTCTCCGTCGAGAAGCTCTCCAAATACCAGCAAGCGGAGGCTGAATTTCTCCGCAAATTCCTGCAAGACCACAAGCAGGACGAATAAATCCGCCGCCCCCCACGGACAATTGAAAAAGGCCTTCCTCCCGGATCTCTCCTGGGTGGAAGGCCTTCGCTCATTAATATTCACCTTAAACCTGTGATTCGCCTGGGGCTCGAACCCAGGACCCCATCCTTAAAAGGGATGTGCTCTACCTGCTGAGCTAGCGAATCGGGCACCATCGATTTCTCTGATGCGGCGGCAAATGTAGACCTTTTTCAAAACCGTACAAGCAGCGCCACACGATGCGGACAGCCATCCGTCCCGTCTAAAAGGGCCCTCCGCCCCTCTCGCCCGACCTTTTTCTCCGCCAGAAACACCCGCTCCACCGCGCGTCAGTCCTTCTTTTTTCCCAGAAGCACTCATCCGATCTCGTCACAGCCCTTCTTTTTTCATAGAGGTGTCCGCTAAGCCTCGTGACAGCTCTTCTTTTTTCAAGAGGCACACGAATCCCTTGAAGCGAGGTCTTCTTTTTTTCTAAAAAGGCCGTCATACACTTCATTCCATACCATATCTCAAAATACGAAGAAAAATGAAGCCTCATTTTTAATTCCATCTCCAGAAATGAGAGCGAATCTTGCTCATTTGATTGCATCTTTCAAAATATGATAGAAACACGAATCCAGTCAACTCCTTATTTTGAAATACGCTGCTATTCTTACCTCATTTATCATCATATTTCCAGATATAGCTCTATCGGAATAGCATTTGCCTATATATCTAAGAATAAGATACGATCCACAGATTGATTTCTATCCTATCTCAAAATAAGAAGCAAGATGAACCCCATTTTAGCATCCAAATTCAAAATATATGATAGATAGATCTACATGTTATCATCGAAACTCAAAATATAGACCTAACGGAGCCACAATCTCCATCTTATCGAAGAATACAGAGAAAACATTCGATTCGATTTTCTGCGAAACTCAAAATATAGTAGCGACTGAAGCAATTCACGATACCTTTGTAAAACAAAAAGAAGTAGAACCTTATTGAGAGAAAGGATTTGGAAATGAAAATCGGGTATTTAAGCGTGGCGTCACTGCATGTGATGGAAGATCTCGGCTTTCAAGACGCGGTGATAAGGACTCTGCCAGCCTTACCGCTCAAAGAAGAGGCCGTGGGATACTCTCCAAGGTTGAAGGAGGCCACGGAGGTGTTTAAGAAGGCCTTTCGTGAGCTGGACGACGCGATCAATGCGACGAGTGGGCCGACACCGGCGGCTGTGGCGAAGGCGATCGACCGACAGCGGGTGCGTACGTGGCGCGAGATGCGGGCTTTCGCGCGGGCCTCAATGACCTTTCCGGACGAGGCCGTGGCCGAGGTGGCTCGCAAGGCCGCAAGCCTCTTCAAGGCCTATGGGAACATGGCGCAAAAGTCAGAGTCGGGTCGCTCGGGGCGGATGGAAAACCTGACGGACTCCTTGCGCAAACTCGGAACGGAGGCGCTGGAAAAGGCCCACCTGATGCCGTTTCTGGAGAAGTTGGAACGAGAGAATGAGGCGCATTTGGAGGCTGCCGATCGGCGCGCTACGGCGAATGGCACGCGGGTGAAAGGCTTGGTCCGGGCCAAGCGGCAGGCGGTGGATGCGGCTTACGCAGAGCTGGTGGAAACGGTCAATGCGCTGGCACGTGTGGCGGGCGATGCGCCTTATCAGGAGTTCATGTTGAACCTGAGCGGACTCATCTCATTGAAGCGTACGACGCTGACGACACGTCGGACAATCCTGGCCAAGCGTCGGGCCGCACGGAAAGCGAAGGAGGAAGCGAACAACTAAAAACGAACGGACGGGTATGGGATGAAGCATTCTTACCACTCTATCCTGTTTTTAGCTTTTCGTTTTTCGTTTCCCCCGCTGCCCCCTTCCTTTGCAGTCGATTTAACGGTATATAAACGACACATAAACAGTAAGCAGAAATGAAGACGAAGAAATTCTTACTGCAAGAGCAGGACATTCCCACAGCATGGTACAACATCGTGGCTGACATGGGCACCAAACCGCAACCCATGTTGAACCCGGGCACAAAGGAGCCGCTGAAGGCCGAAGACCTCTATCCGCTCTTCGCCCGCGAACTGGCGGAGCAGGAGCTGAACACTACAGATACATGGATCGAGATCCCCGAAGAGGTGCGCGACCTCTACAAGAACTGGCGCCCCACACCGCTCGTCCGGGCCTACGGACTGGAGCGCGCGCTGGACACACCGGCACATATTTTCTTCAAGAACGAGAGCGTCAGCCCCGTCGGGTCGCACAAGCTGAACTCAGCCATCCCGCAGGCCTACTTCTGTCGGAAGGAGGGCGTGACGAACATCACCACCGAGACGGGCGCAGGCCAATGGGGCGCCGCCATGTCGTACGCCGCGCAGGCCTTCGGGCTGGAGCTGGCCGTCTACATGGTCAAGGTGAGCTACAACCAGAAGCCTTACCGACGCTCCATCATGCAAACATTCGGCGCGCAGGTCATCGCCTCGCCGAGTATGAGCACGAAGGCGGGGCGGAAGATCTTGACGGATCATCCGACGTATCAGGGCAGCCTTGGGACGGCTATCTCGGAGGCCGTAGAGCTGGCCATGCAGACGCCAAATTGCAAGTATGTGCTGGGCAGTGTGCTCAACCATGTGGCGCTCCACCAGACGGTGATCGGGCTGGAGGCGGAGAAGCAGATGGAGATGGCGGGCGAATATCCGGACGTGGTGATCGCCTGCTTCGGCGGCGGATCGAACTTCTCCGGACTGTCGTTCCCCTTCCTGCGGCATAAGCTGACCGAGGGTCGCACGCTGCGTGTCGTAGCCGCCGAACCGGCCTCTTGCCCGAAGCTGACGCGCGGCCGCTTCCAATACGACTTCGGCGATGAGGCGGGTCACACGCCGCTCATCCCCATGTACACGCTCGGCCACACGTTCGCTCCGGCACATATCCACGCCGGCGGACTGCGTTACCACGGCGCGGGCGCCATCGTCAGCCAGCTGAAGAAGGATGGGCTGATGGACGCCATAGACATTCCGCAGCTTGAGACGTTCGACGCCGCCCGACTCTTCGCCGCAACGGAGGGCATCATTCCCGCGCCTGAGTCGGCCCACGCCATCGCCGCCACCATCCGTGAGGCGAAGGAGGCGAAGGAGGAAGGCAAGGCACGCACGATCCTCTTCAACCTTTCGGGCCACGGGCTGATCGACATGACGGCTTACGATCAATATCTGGCCGGCGACTTGACGAATTATGTGCTTCCGGACGAGGTGCTCAACGCATCGCTGAACGCCTGATAGATACGGCCGGCCTACCTGTCCTTCTTCCTTTTCTTGCCTTGATGCAAGAAAGGCCTCAACCGAGGCCGGGGAAGTTTGGCCAGGTACCGGCTGCGTATTCTTATAACTATTTCTGACTACCGCGCCGTTAGGCGCATAACTACTCCTGACTACCCCGCCTTAGGCGCATAACTACTTCTGACTACCGCGCCATTAGGCGCATAACTACTCCTGACTACTCTTATCACACAATGGAATATACCTTTAGAGAAATCGAAAAGAAATGGCGTGAACGCTGGATCGCCGACAAGACCTACGAGGTGCATGAGGATAATGCACGCCCGAAATACTATGTGCTCGACATGTTCCCTTACCCTTCCGGTGCAGGGCTGCATGTGGGCCATCCGCTGGGCTACATCGCCTCCGACATCTACGCTCGCTACAAACGCCTCTGTGGCTTCAACGTGCTCCATCCGATGGGTTACGACGCCTACGGTCTGCCGGCCGAGCAGTACGCCATCCAAACGGGTCAACACCCGGAGGTGACGACGGTGAACAACATCAACCGCTATCGCGAACAGCTGGATAAGATCGGCTTCTCCTTCGACTGGAGCCGCGAGGTGCGCACCTGCGAGCCGACGTATTACCACTGGACGCAGTGGGCCTTCCTGCGCATGTTCGGCAGCTACTATTGCAACATCGGGCAGCATGCGCAGCCGATTGAGAAGCTGATCGAGGCTTTCGAGGCCAACGGCACGGAGGGCGTCAACGCAGCATGCACCGAAGAGCTGTCGTTCACCGCGGCCGAATGGCAGGCGATGAGCGAACGCGAGCGTCAGCAGACGCTGATGAATTATCGCCTGGCTTACCTCGGCGACACGATGGTGAACTGGTGTCCGCAGCTTGGCACCGTGTTGGCTAACGACGAGGTGAGCGAAGGCCTATCGATCCGCGGAGGCTATCCGGTGGAGCAGAAGGTGATGCGGCAGTGGTGTCTGCGCGTGTCGGCCTATGCGCAACGCCTCCTCGACGGTCTCGACACGGTCGACTGGAGCGACTCACTCAAGGAGACGCAACGCAACTGGATCGGCCGTAGCGAGGGCGCCGAGATGCTCTTCCCCCTGGCCGACGGATCAGAGTCGCTGAAGATCTTCACCACGCGGGCAGACACCGTCTTCGGCGTCACCTTTATGGTGCTGGCGCCTGAGAGCGAATACGTCGGGCGACTCACAACCGACGCACAACGGGCCGACGTGGAGGCGTATCTCGAAGCCGTGAAGCGACGCACGGAGCGCGAGCGCATTGCCGACCATAAGGTGACGGGCGTCTTCAGCGGCTCGTACGCCATCAATCCGCTGACGGGCGAACAGATCCCGATCTGGATCAGCGACTACGTGTTGGCCGGCTACGGCACGGGCGCCATCATGGCCGTCCCCGCGCACGACAGTCGCGACTATGCCTTCGCACGCCATTTCAACCTCCCCATCGTTCCGCTGATCGAGGGTTGCGACGTATCCGAGGAGAGCTTCGACGCCAAAGAGGGCCGCATGATCAACTCGCCGATGGCTGGCCGGGAACGCGCGGGCGGACTCGTGCTGAACGGCATGGATGTGCCCGAAGCCATCGCCGCTACGAAGCGCTACATCGCGGCCGAAGGGCTGGGTCGGATCAAGGTGAACTACCGCCTGCGCGACGCCATCTTCAGCCGCCAGCGCTACTGGGGCGAACCGTTCCCGATCTACTACGACGCCGACGGCATGCCGCGTCCGTTGCCCGAGGAGTGCCTGCCGCTGCGACTGCCGGAGGTGGACAAGTTCCTGCCGACCGAGACGGGTGAGCCGCCGCTGGGTCGCGCTACGCATTGGGCGTGGGACAGCGCGAAGCGTGAAGTGACGGACAACAGTCGCATCGATAACCGAACCGTCTTCCCGCTTGAGCTTTGCACCATGCCCGGATTCGCTGGCTCGTCAGCCTACTACCTGCGCTACATGGATCCGCACAACGACCGCGCACTCGTATCGCCCGAAGCCGACGCCTATTGGCGCAACGTGGACCTCTACATCGGCGGCACGGAGCACGCCACGGGTCACCTGATCTATAGCCGCTTCTGGAACAAGTTCCTCTTCGACGTCGGCACCTCGTGCGAGGAAGAGCCCTTCCACAAACTGATCAACCAAGGCATGATCCAAGGCCGATCGAACTTCGTCTATCGCATCGTGGGCACGAACCGCTTCGTGTCGTACGGCCTGAAGGGCGACTACGACGTGACGCCGATCCACGTGGACGTGAACTTCGTCAGCAACGACGTCCTCGATCTGGACGCCTTCCGCGCTTGGAATCCGGAGTATCGCGACGCCGAGTTCGTGCTCGAGGATGGGCGATACCTCTGCGGATGGGCGGTGGAGAAGATGTCGAAGTCGATGTACAACGTCGTCAATCCGGACACGATCGTCGAGAAGTATGGCGCCGACACGCTTCGCCTCTATGAGATGTTCCTCGGCCCCCTGGAGCAATCCAAACCGTGGGATACGAACGGCATCGACGGCGTCTTCCGCTTCCTGAAGAAGCTCTGGGCCACCTATTACTCCGGCCCGGACGGCGCGTGGGGCGTCGTTGACGACGAGCCTACGGCCGACGAACTGAAGGCACTCCACAAGCTGATCAAGAAGGTGACGCACGACATCGAACACTTCTCGTACAACACCTCCGTGAGCGCCTTCATGATCTGCCTGAACGAACTCACCACACTGCGCTGCCGCAAGCGCGCTGTGCTGGAGCCGCTGCTGATTGTGCTCGCGCCCTTCGCCCCGCACATCGCCGAGGAGCTGTGGCATGCGCTGGGCCACACCACGAGCATCTGCGACGCCGCATGGCCCGACTACAACGAACAATACCTCATCGAAACCACCGTGCGCTACGCCGTCTCCTTCAACGGCAAGACGCGTTTCAACCTGGAGCTGCCCGCCGACCTCGACCGTGCGTCCATCGAGCGTGCCGCCCTCGGCCACAACGCCGCCGCGAAGTGGATCGGTGACAAGACCCCTAAGAAAATCATCATCGTACCCAACAAAATCATCAACATCGTTCTATGAAAGATTCTCTACTCAAAGTCTACTATCCGGTGAAGGATTACCTCCTCATCATCCTCGGCACCGCCCTCTACGGCTTTGGCTATAACGCCTTCATCCTCTCCAACGAGATCGTCACCGGCGGCCTGAGCGGTATCTGCGGATTGATCTTCTTCGCCACCAAGCTGCCCGTCTCGGTCTCTTATTTCGGCATCAACGTCCTCCTGCTCGGCATCGCCTTCAAGATCCTTGGGTTCAAATTCCTCGTCAAGACCATCCTCGGCGTGGCCTCGCTCTCGTTCTGGTTTTGGTTCTTCGAGCTTGTGTTTGCCGGCCAACCACTCATGCAGCTGCAAGAAGTCTTCATGTCCGTCATCATCGGCGCCATGATCTGCGGCTCGGGCCTGGGGCTCGTCTTCTACGCCGGCGGCAGCACGGGCGGCACGGACATCATCGTGGCCATCATCAACAAGTACAAGAACATCTCCATCGGCATGGGCATGGTGCTGCTCGACTTCGTGATCGTGAGCAGCTCTTACCTGCTGTTCCACAACTTCGACAAGATTGTGCTCGGACTTATCGAGATGGGCGTCAACTCCTACATGCTCGACCGCGTGATGAACGCCAACACACAGTCGGTGCAGTTTATGATCTTCTCGCGCAAATACGACGAGATCGCTGACGCCATCATCCACCGTCTGCAACGCGGCTGCACCATCCTCGAAGGCGAGGGCGGCTATTCGCACAAGCCGATCAAGGTGATCGTGCTCGTGGCCCGCAACCGCGAGCGGACAAACATCTTCCGCCTCATTAAGATGATCGACAGCCAAGCCTTCATCTCGCAGAGTACCGTCCGCGGCGTCTACGGCGAAGGCTTCGACGCGATCAAGGTGTAAGGCCAAACGCCCCCCCGTACCCGTTGACAACTGTCAATGGACTCAAAAACGCGTTTTACACACCTCTGACAGTAGTCAATGGTATGCGAAACGCGTTTTTTATACCTCTGACAGTAGTCAATGAGGCTTAAAACGCGTTTTAGATGCCGCTGACTACCGTCAATGAGCCGTAAAACGCATTTTGCATGCCTCTGACTGTTGTCAACGGGTCATCTCTTAAAAGATTTAACAGATTGCTGATTGCTCATCGGGCCTATCCCTGCTGTACATGTTTGAAGACGGGCAAACCTCCCCGCCCCAGCAGGGGCCTTTCCCATTTTTCTCTTTTACGCTTACGTTTGTCCGCCGAAAAAATCCCCCATACATATGATCTACAAACGAATCCTACTCAAGCTAAGCGGCGAATCGCTCATGGGCGGCCGCGCTTACGGCATCGACGAGGTGCGCCTCGGCGAATACGCCAAACAGATTAAAGAGATCTCCGATCGAGGCATACAAATCGGCATCGTCATTGGCGGAGGCAACATCTTCCGCGGGCTCGCCGGCGCCGCCAAAGGCTTCGACCGCGTCAAGGGCGACCAGATGGGTATGCTGGCCACCGTCATCAACAGTCTTGCGCTCAGCTCCGCCCTCGAGGCTTTCGGCGTAGAGGCCGACGTGCTGACGGCCGTACGTATGGAGCCGGTCGGGACGTATTACAGCCCCTCACGCGCCGCCGAACTGCTTCGCGACGGCCACGTTGTACTCATGGCCGGCGGCACGGGCAACCCCTTCTTCACCACCGACACCGCCGCCGCCCTGCGAGGCATTGAGATCGGTGCCGACGTCTTGCTCAAAGGCACCCGTGTGGACGGCATCTACACCGCCGACCCGGAGAAAGACCCCACGGCCGTGAAGTTCGACGAGATCACCTTCGACGAGATCTACTCCCGCAACCTCCGCGTGATGGACCTCACCGCAACGACGATGTGCAAGGAGAACAACCTCCCCCTCGTCGTCTTCGACATGGACACCCCCGGCAACCTCAAGCGCGTGCTCGCCGGCGAGAACATCGGTACACGCGTCACCCTCTGAACAACTTTAGAACCCTCATCATATGGCAGCAACAGACACCAAACAAATCATCAAGGACGCCGAAGCGAAGATGAACGCCGCCGTCCAGCATTTAGACGACGAGCTGGCACGCATCCGCGCCGGCAAAGCCAGTGCACGCATCCTCGACAACGTCCGCGTGACTTACTACGGCGACCTCGCGCCGCTCTCGAACGTAGCCTCCGTCACCACCCCTGACGCCAAGACCATCCTCATCACCCCGTGGGAGAAGTCCCTGCTCAAGGAGATCGAAAAGGCCATCCTCGCCTCCGAGGTCGGCATCACGCCCGAGAACAATGGCGAGACCATCCGCCTGGGCATCCCCCCGCTCACCGAGGATCGTCGCCGCAGCCTGGCCAAGAACGCCAAGCAACAGGCCGAAGCCGCCAAGGTCAGCATCCGCAATGCCCGCCGCGACACGATCGACGTGATCAAGAAAGCCGTCAAGGACGGTACGCCCGAGGATCTCGGTAAAGACGCCGAGGCCGAAGCGCAGAAGATCCACGACAAGTATGTCAAGAAGGTAGACGACCTCTACGCCGCCAAGGAAAAGGAGATCATGACGGTCTGAATCCCCTCCCTATCCCCATGCACGGATTAGTCATTAAAAACACCGGCAGTCGTTATACAGTTTGTATCGACGGCGGCCGGTGTTTCGATTGTAAGATCAAGGGATCCTTTCGCATCAAAGGCATCCGCACCACCAACCCCGTGGCCATCGGCGACCGCGTCACGGTCGAAGTGCCCGCCAACGAAGCGGACACGGCCTACATCACCGCCATCGCTCCCCGCCGCAACTACATGATCCGCCGCGCCTCGAACCTCTCCAAAGAGTCGCACATCCTGGCCGCCAACATCGACCTCGCCCTACTGGTCGCCACCATCGATTTCCCCGCCACCACCCTCACCTTCATCGACCGTTTCCTGGCCACCGCTGAGGCCTACTCTATTCCCGCCCTGTTAGTGTTCAACAAGATCGACCGCTACGACGCCGAGGCCCGCCGTACGCTCGATGAATACGTCGCCCTATACACCGCCATCGGTTACGACTGCCTGCCCCTCAGCGCGCTCACGGGCGAGGGTGTCGACGCCTTGGCCGAGCGTCTGCAGGGGCGAATCACGCTCCTCTCCGGCCATTCGGGCACAGGCAAGTCGACGCTCATCAACCGCCTCCTGCCGCACGCCGATCTGCGCACGCAAGAGATCTCGGAATACCACCGCACGGGCGTCCACACAACGACCTTCTCCGAAATGCTCCCCCTCGCCGACGCCTCAGGCTACCTGATCGACACGCCGGGCATCAAGGGCTTCGGAACGATCGAAATGCAAGGCTCGGAGGTGGCCCATTACTTCCCCGAAATCTTCCGCGCATCGGCCGACTGCCGCTTCAACAACTGCACCCACACGAATGAACCCGGGTGCGCCGTACGTCGCGAGATGGAGTGTGGAAACATCGCATCGTCGCGTTACCGCAGCTACCTGAACATCTTGGAAGACGCCGACGGCAACAAGTATCGCGAGGCATACTGACATGCAGAGTGGCACAGCAATGCACGGACAAGCCGCTTCAGCGTTATCGGAAACGCGCTCGAAATACATTTTGAACCCGAGCAAACTTTCCGGCCTCGACAGAGGCCTGCGCAGGGCGTCAGGGACGCCAGCCAAGTTTGTCGGGTACCCAGCCAGACTCGCCGGGGCCCGCAGGCCCCCTTCGCGCAGTGTGCGCGGACCCAAACAGGCACTCGATTGGCTTCGCGCAGTGTGCGCGGACCCAAACAGGCACTCGATTGGGGCGTCAGGGACGCCAGCTAGGTTTGCCGGGTACAAAGCAAATTCCACCTCATTCTTGTACCAGCCAAACTCTCCCAGCCTCGGCAGAGGCCTGCGCGAAGCAAAACGGACGAACGACATCCCCCTATGATCGATTCCGCAACTAAAGACCGCATCCTCGAGGCGGCACAGATTGTCGATGTCGTCTCCGAGTTTGTCACGCTGAGAAAGCGCGGCGTCAACTACGTCGGCCTTTGCCCATTCCATGCCGATAAGAACCCCTCGTTCTACGTCTCGCCCGCCAAAAACCTCTGCAAATGCTTCGCCTGTGGCGAGGGCGGCTCGCCCGTCTATTTCATTATGAAGCACGAGCAGCTGAGCTATCCCGACGCCCTTCGCTACCTGGCCCGGAAATATCACATCGAAATCCGCGAACGGGAACTCACGGACGAGGAACGCCGTGCTCAGGGCGACCGCGAGAGCATGTTCATCCTCAACAATTGGGCGCAGAAATACTTCACCAGCTGCCTCATGGAGCACGAAGAGGGTCGCACGATCGGCCTCTCCTACTTCGCGCAGCGCGGATTTCGCGAAGAAACGATCCGCAAATTCCAGCTGGGCTACGGTCTGGAGGCGCGCGATGCGCTCTACCGCGCCGCCATGGCCAAGGGTTTCAAGCGGGAATACCTCGAAAAGACGGGCCTCTCCAGCTTCTACGAAAACGGCATGGTGGCCGACCGCTTCCGGGGGCGAGTGATTTTCCCTATTCATACCATCAGCGGAAAGGTGGCCGGCTTCGGTGGACGCATCCTGGACTCCACCAAGAAGGTGGGCAAGTACCTCAACTCGCCAGAGAGTGAGATCTACCACAAGAGCAATGAGCTTTACGGACTCTATTTCGCCAAGCAAGCCATCGCCAAGGCCGATAAATGCTATCTGGTGGAGGGATATACGGACGTCATATCCATGCATCAGTCGGGCATTGAGAACGTGGTGGCCTCGTCGGGCACGGCACTCACGCAGGGGCAGATCCACCTGATCCACCGCATGACGAACAACATCACCGTACTCTACGACGGCGACGCAGCGGGCATCAAAGCCGCCATTCGAGGGATCGATTTGCTACTCGAGGCGGGCATGAACGTGAAAGTATTACTGCTGCCCGAGGGTGAAGACCCGGACTCTTTCGCCCGCTCGCGCAATGCCTTCGACCTATCGGTGTACCTCAACAACCACGAAACGGACTTCATCCGCTTCAAGACACAGCTTCTGCTCCGCGAAGCCGAGGGCGACCCCATCCGTCGGGCCGCGCTGATCACAGACATTCTGCAATCCGTGGCCTTGATCCCGGACGCCATCAAGCGCTCGGTCTACCTGCAGGAGTGCAGTCGGATGATGGAGATCAAAGAAGCCATACTCCTGGCCGAGCTGAATAAGATTCGCGCCACGCGTCGATCGGCGCCCACTCTCGTTCGCCCCGCTGCGCCGACGCCCACTCAGCCAACTCCCTCAGAACACCATCCGGAGCCGTCGCCCGACGACCCATCCACGGCTACCGCACCGACGCCCGCCCCCACGTCGCCTCAGCCAGTTCAGCCGGCCACAAAACCGACATCGCGCACCGTGCGTTCGCCTTATCGCGCAGCCGAGGAGGCGCTCATGCGCTACGTCGTGCTCCATGGCGAAGAGACGCTCTATGACTACACCGACGAGGAGTCGGGCGAGCACGTCGTCATCCACATCGCGGAGTATATCCTCTCCGAATTGCAGCGCGATGGGCTTTCGCTCTCCGTGCCCATCTTCCAATCCATCCTGGACGAAGCCGTTTCACACGTCTCCGAACCGGGATTCCGCGCCGAAAGTCACTTTCTCTCGCACCCCGACGCAGAAATCTCGCGCGTCACCATGTACCTCATGGACGACCGCTACCGAACGATCGAAGAGGAACCGGACGACAACAACCGAATGACAGACGATGAGCGACAAGAGATCGCCAGAAAGCGCCTCAAGGAGCTTGAAAAAGCCATCGTGCATGACCTCTTCGCGCTCAAGGGAGCCTACCTGCTGCAACGTATATCGGCCATCAACAGCCGCATCAAGGAGCTTCAGACCGAGGGACGCCTCGATGAGGCCATCGAACTGATGAAAGAGCAAAAACAACTGAACGAAATCAAAGTGGCGCTCAGCCGTGAGCTGGGCGACCGGATCATTTTGAAGATGTAAAGCGGACGACCGTCGGCCACTCGCCCTCCTGCATTCCGATCGGGGGCGCCTCAGGGTGAAAAGACGCCCCGTTAGGATCTCCAACAGGTGCGTTCAATCAAACAGCGCGTTTGGCTGATGAGCTTGTTCACCTCACGCCGTGTTTTCGGTGAGCGTCTTTCCCCGACGGGTCTCTCAGAAGCTGTTTGGATGTCATTTCTGAGGCTATCGAGAATATCTTGTAGGGTGTTTGGTTTGATCCTTTGACGAGCACGCGCCAGCCTCCCCTCGTGTAAGGATATCCTGATCGAACAAAAGGGCGGAAAGGGACCTCTCCGGATAACTTCTCGAATGGTAACGGCTTTACCAGGGGCGGGGATGGGTGCCCTGCTTGGAGGGGGGCGGATCGGCCCGTACCTTTGCCATCCTCATTATGCAACGCAAACACCATGTATTTTATAGAAGCAGACGATATCGTTAAGCAATACGCCAACCATCGCGCCCTCGATGGGGTAAGCCTGCGCGTCCCCGAGGGGAAAATATTCGGGCTACTTGGGCCTAATGGCGCCGGAAAAACGACGCTCATACGCATCATCAACCGCATCACCGCTCCAGACAGCGGCTCTATCCGCTTCGACGGACACCCGTCGCACCCAGACGACGTCCGCCACATCGGCTATCTGCCCGAGGAGCGCGGCCTCTACAAAAAAATGAAGGTCGGCGAGCAGGCTCTTTACTTCGCTCGGCTGAAGGGCATGAGCGCCACCGATGCCCGGGCGAGCCTGACGGAGTGGTTCGAACGGTTCGACATCATGGCTTGGTGGAACCGTCGCCTGGAGGAACTATCGAAGGGTATGCAGCAGAAGGTACAGTTCATCATCACCGTTGTGCATCGGCCCGCACTGCTCATCTTCGACGAGCCATTCAGCGGCTTCGACCCCGTCAATGCCGAGCAACTCAAGTGCGAAATGCTCCGCCTCAAGGCCGAGGGGCGGACACTGATTTTCTCTACGCACAACATGGCCTCGGTGGAGGAGGTTTGCGACGAGATCGCACTCATCGACCACTCCCGGGTAGTGCTCTCCGGCAATGTGCACGAGGTGCGAGAGCGATATAAGGAGCACCTTTTCGAGGTGGAATATGTCGGCGCCATCACCCTCCAACCCGATCCCACGCGATACACCCTGATCAGCGCCGCGCCCTCAGGCGGCGGTACTGCGATCCGAATCCGTAAGTCGCCGACCGTAAGCAACGCCGAACTGCTCACCTCTCTGAGCGCCCAAGGTGAGTTGCGCGCCTTCCGCGAGGTGCTGCCCTCCATGAATGAGATATTTATCAAGACTGTAAACCCGACCAACACCCCATCATGAACCGTACCCTCCCCCTGATCATCCGCCGCGAGTACCTCTTCCGCGTACGCAAGAAATCCTTCCTGCTGCTCACGCTACTCACGCCCCTGCTGATGATCGGTATGATCTTCGTGCCGCTCTGGTTAGCCTCGTTCCGAGCCGACGATGTGCGCACCGTGGCCGTCATCGACCACACCGGCCACTACGCACCGCTCTTCACCGACACCGACGGCTATCGCTTCGTCACCACGCGGACCGACGACCCCTTCGCCACGTTGGAAGTCACCGACGACCTGCTCCGCGACTCCTCCGCCGCCACGCTCTATTCCCGCCAGCAAATCCCCGCCGACCTCTCGCGCTTAGTCAACGAGACGCTCCGCCAGCGCATGGAGCACGACAAGATGGCCGCCTATGGCATCCCTAACCTCGAGCAGATCATCCGTGACAGCCGCGTGGATTACCAGATCCGCACCGTCAAGCTGAACGACGACGGCTCTGAGAGCACCTCCTCCACCCAACTGGCCTACATCATCGGCATCGTCTTCACCCTGGCCGTCTACATGTTCATCACCCTCTACGGATCGATGGTCATGCAGGGCGTGTCGGAAGAGAAGACGAACCGCATCGTCGAGCTGATGGTCTCCTCCGTACGGCCCTTCGACCTGATGGCGGGTAAGATCATCGGCATCGGACTCGTCGGACTCACCCAGCTCCTACTCTGGGGCGTGCTGACCCTGGTCGGCGTCGGGGCCATCACAGCCCTCACCGGCGCCGCAGTCACCCCGACCGACACCGCCGCAGCGCCCACCGACGTGGCCCAGACGACCGAATGGATGGCGGCGCTCAGCTCCTTCAACCTGCCGTTGCTCCTGCTTTCCTTCGCGGCCTACTTCGTGGGCGGATACTTGCTCTACGCCTCCCTCTTCGCCGCCATTGGCTCCGTGATCGATCACCCCGAGGACGCTCAGCAGTTCATGATGCCCGTGATGATGGTGCTCATCTTCGCCCTCTACGCCGGCATTTACAGCCTCGACAACCCCGACGGCCCGCTGGCCTTCTGGTGCTCCCTCATCCCGCTGACCTCACCCGTGGTGATGATGATGCGCCTGCCGTTCGACATTCCCCTCTGGCAGCCCCTGCTATCCATCGCCCTGCTTTACGCCACAGCCCTGGGCGTGGTCTGGCTCTCGGGCCGCATTTACCGCGTCGGCATCCTGCTTTATGGCAAGAAACCCAACCTGAAGGAGATCGTAAAGTGGATCGGGTATCGATGAATCATACGTCGGCGACACTGTCGCCGGGGCTATCACACCCCATGAGTGTGCTGGCGACACTGTCGCCGGGGCTACCACACCCCATGAGTATGCTGGCGACACTGTCGCCGGGGCTACCACACCCCATGAGTGTGCTGGCGACACTGTCGCCGGGGCTATCACACCCCATGAGTGTGCCGGCAGACATTCTGCCGCGACTATCATACCCCATGAGTGTGTCGGCAGACATTCTGCCGGGGCTATCATACCCCATGAGGGTGCCGGCAGACATTCTGCCGGGGCTATCATACCCCATGAGTGTGCCGGCAGACATTCTGCCGGGGCTATCACACCCCATGAGGGCGTCGGCAGACATTCTGCCGGGGCTATCATACCCCATGAAGGCGTCGGCAGACATTCTGCCGCGACTATCATACCCCCTCCATCGACCCATCGCTTACGCCGCACCCGCATTAAGAAGTGGCTCGGAATAACTCGTCCCCACCCCAGAACATGAAACAGAAGAAATCCCCCTTTATCGTCCCCGACGGTGCCGACCGCGTGCTGCTCCACGCCTGCTGCGCACCCTGCTCCAGCGCCATCTTGGAGTGGATGCTGGCCCACGGGCTGCACCCGACGCTGATCTTTTGCAACCCGAACATCTTCCCCCTCGAGGAGTACACCAAACGCAAGGCCGAGCTCCAGCGCCACGCCCTGCGCCTCGGTGTCCCCTTCACCGATGCAGACTATGACCACGCGGCTTGGCGCCAGCGCGTCCGTGGCTTGGAGCACGAACCGGAGCGCGGCGCCCGCTGTCAGATGTGCTTCGCGGTGCGGCTCGAGACCGTGGCCCGCTACGCACACGAGCACGACTTCCCCGTCTTCACCACCACCCTCGCCTCGTCGCGTTGGAAGAGCCTCGAGCAGATCACCGCGGCCGGTGAAGCGGCTGCAGCGCGCTATCCGGGGCTCACCTTCTGGGCGCAGAACTGGCGCAAGGGTGGCCTCAGCGATCGCCGCAACGCACTGATCAAGGAATACAATTTTTATAACCAGAACTACTGCGGATGCGAGTTCAGCATCCGACCAGAGTCGCAAAACCCCTCATCCAATGAACAATCAGAAAGAACCGAAAGCCAACTCAACGCCTGAATCAGACGAGGAGAATCTGCCGCTTGTCGTCCTCCCCGCCGAATGGGAGCCCCAAAGCGGCATCCAGCTCACGTGGCCGCACAGCGGCACCGACTGGGAGCCTATGCTCGACGAGATCTCGCAATGCTACGCCCGCATTGTTCGCGAAATCATCCGATTCGAGCCCGTGATGATCGTCACCCCGAGTGCCGACATCGTCCATCCCTACATCGAAGACCTCGATCAGGACCGCATTCACATCTGTGAAGTCAGGGGCACCAACGACACCTGGGCGCGCGATCATGGCGGCATCACTGTCACAAACAACGACAAACCCGCGGTCTTCAATTTCATCTTTAACGGCTGGGGGATGAAGTATCCAGCCAACTACGACAACCAGATCGTCTCCGAGATGGAAAGCGGCCAGGCCTTCGCCCCCGGTATCAAAGTCTTTAATCTTCCTTTCGTGCTGGAGGGCGGCAGCATTGAGTCCGATGGATGTGGCACAGTGCTTACCACCGCCAGCTGCATCTTTTCTAAGAACCGCAACGAGCGCCTGTCAAAAGATACGATCATGGGCATCATAAAGGGCATATTCGATGCCGACCGTATTCTTATTCTGGAGAACGGATACCTCGAAGGCGACGACACGGACGGCCACGTGGACACCCTGGCGCGTTTCTGCGACCCGGAAACGATCGCCTATGTACAGTGCACCGACCCGGACGACAGTCATTTCGACGAGCTACTGGCCATGGAGCGCGAACTCCTCGCCCTACGCACGGCCGCGGGGAAGCCCTACCGCCTCATTTCGCTGCCCATGGCTGAGCCGGTCTTTGACGAGGACGGCTATCAGCTGCCAGCCACGTATGCGAACTTCCTCATCCTAAACGGTGCCGTGCTGGTGCCTGCCTACGGTAACGACGAGCTGGACGAACAGGCTCGAGAGGTTCTCCAAACGGCTTTCCCCGACCGCGAAATCATCAGTGTGGATTGCCTGCCACTCATCCAGCAAGGCGGTGCCATCCATTGCGCGACCATGCAATATCCCGCAGGCGTTCTCAACGTCTATACCGACGACGATGACGCGGAGTCGGACGAATATTCCCCCCTTTAATCCCTATTTGAACGATGAAAATTGGACTCATTCAACAGCATAACACGGCCGACATGGCCGACAACATCGCCCGCCTTACGGACGCTATCCGGACGTGTGCCGCCGAAGGTGCTTCGCTCATAGTGCTTCAGGAGCTACACAACGGCCTCTATTTCTGTCAGACGGAGGACACCGCCGTCTTCGACATGGCTGAATCGATCCCCGGACCCTCGACCGCGCACTTTGGCGAGGTAGCTCGTGCGTGTGGTGTGGTGCTCGTGCTGTCGCTCTTTGAGCGTCGTGCGCCGGGGATTTACCACAATACGGCCGTCGTGATCGAAAAAGACGGAACGATAGCAGGGCGGTACCGCAAAATGCATATCCCCGACGATCCGGCGTACTACGAGAAGTTCTACTTCACGCCCGGCGACCTCGATTTCCGACCCATACAGACTTCCGTGGGACGTCTCGGCGTGCTGGTTTGCTGGGATCAGTGGTACCCCGAAGCCGCCCGACTGATGGCACTTCGTGGCGCGGATCTGCTTATCTATCCCACCGCTATCGGTTGGGAGCATTCCGATACGCGCAACGAACAAAGTCGGCAACTCGATGCTTGGCGAACCGTGCAGCGTGGCCATGCCGTCGCCAACGGCCTACCCGTCGTTACGGTTAACCGTGTCGGACACGAAATAGACCCCTCTGGGCAAACTGCCGGCATACAATTCTGGGGAAACAGCTTTGCCTGCGGTCCGCAGGGCGAAATGTTGGCCGAATTACCGATTGATGCGGAAGCTGTTCAGGTGGTTTCTGTCGACTTGCAGCGTAGCGAACGTGTGCGCCGCTGGTGGCCTTTCCTGCGCGACCGTCGCATTGATATGTTTGCGCCCCTCACGCGCCGCTATTTGGACGAGGAATAAGTACGCGAGTGTTTCGCGTTGATCAGATTAGACGAAGAATAAGTACACAGCCGTTTTAGATCTGAAAAAAGGCCTCGTGGGCCTTTGTAAAAACATCGGGCGCCCCCTTCAAACATGAAAGAGGCGCCCGTTTTGGCGATTGGTGTGGAGGAATTCGTTAGGCGAATTCCGTAAGATGACGACTTACTTGATCAGCGTGAAGTTGCCAATCAACGGCAGCGGTTTCATCTTTCCGCCAGCTGCGTTGATCACACCGATGATGAAAAACACGAAACCGGCAAGATATCCGACAGATGAAATGACCCAACCAAACTTCGGGATTACTCCCAAGATACCACACACGAACATAAACAAGAAGAGAACAAGTCCCTGGTTGGTGTGATAGCGTGCAAACGGCGATTCCTTAGCTGCCAAGAGCGGAACCAGAAACAAAATCCCAAAATAGGCTAAGATGGCCATCACCTTGTTGCTCTGTACATCGTTGGGATCGGGTGTAACATTTACTTCTTCCATACTTTATTAGTCTTTTAAGTGGATAAAAATAATGAGTTTAATCGTCTCCGCGCCGTAGATTCCTTCGTGGTTTTTTCGTGGGAGACGGCCGCAAAGGTAAAATCCTTTTCCAAACGACAAAGAAGCCAAAAGGATAGAATAAAGCGAGTTACACCATTTTCTTTTCTTTCTACGAAGTGCATTTCTGTAAGGTGCGGAAAGCAAAATCAGCCCTTGCAAATTGTCCTACCTTTGCCATCCAATGAATGGCTGTTTTGGATAGATTAAAAGAAGGGCTGCGAAAGTTCATGGGAACAATCCGGCACTCTTTTTAATCGGCGTTATTCGGAAGGAGCTTTGCCCTTTCGCAGGATGGGGTCGCGACACATGGCAGGGCCATGTTCGGGACGAAATCGAGCGATACGGAGGGTGACATGGCCGAATAATGACCGAAAAACAATCCGATGCAGCTTCTAACAAGTGAATACATCAAACCAAGTAGAAAGAAATGAATGCTTTTCTCGATGATCTTCTCCTGAGGCGGAGGCGTGTACAAAGTGCACTGGCCGACGCCGGGGCGGACGGGGCACTTTTCGCTTCGGACGTCCATCTCTTTTATCTCACCGGGCGCGTCTTCAACGGTTGGCTCTATTTGCCGACGGAGGGCGCGCCGGTTGCGTTTGTAAGGCGGCCTGCCGACTGCGATTTGCCGGTGGAGACAATCCCGGTACATCGTCCGAACGACATGCACGATTGGTTCCGTGATACACCGGGACAATCGCTGCCCAAACATCTCTTGTTCGAGGCCGATACACTCTCGTACAACGATTATATGCGCCTCTTCAATCTTTTCCAGCCCGAAAAGGCCGGAAACATTTCTGCCACCATGCGGCAGGTGCGTATGATTAAGACGCCCTGGGAGGTGGAGCAATTGCGGCTCTCTTCCCAGCGTCACGCCGAGGTCTATGCAGAAATCCCCGACTGTTTCCGCCCGGGAATGACCGATCTGGAGCTTCAGGCGGAGATCGAGCGGCGGATGAGACTGCATGGGTCGATTGGCATCTTCCGCACCTACGGGCCGAATATGAACATCTTCATGGGCAGCCTGCTCGCCGGCGACAATGCAGCGGCCGCGTCACCTTTCGACTTCGCTCTCGGCGGCGCGGGACAGACGCCGATATGTCCCATAGGGGCTAACGGCACGAAGTTGACGGACGGGACGGCCATCATGGTCGATATGGCGGGCAATTACACGGCCTATACGTCTGACATGACGCGTGTCTTCTCCGTGGGAAGGCTCAGCGAAGAAGCCTACCGTGCGCACGGCACGGCGAGGGATATTGTGGCGTCTGCCGAGGTCATTATGCGGCCGGGGTTGATGTGCAGTGAGCTTTACAACATCGCTGTCGGCATGGCGGAAAAGGCCAATCTAACCGGTAACTTCATGGGCACACGCCAGCAGGCGAAGTTTGTGGGTCACGGCATCGGTTTGGAGATCAATGAACCACCCGTGCTCACTCCCCGCTCAAAAGACGCCTTGCAACCGGGCATGGTGATCGCCTTCGAGCCCAAATTTGTGATCCCGGGCGCGGGCGCGGTAGGTGTCGAGAACAGTTACCTGATCACGGAGACAGGCGCGGAAAAGCTCACCCATTTCGAAGAAGAGATCATTTCACTGACGTGAAGTGGAGCGCTGAAAACGTACATCTAAAAAGGAAACGTGGCCGGGTGCATGTGTCCATCGCGGCACAGAAATAGGCCCAAGACATTGACCAATAGGGTAGGGGCGAAGCACTTTTCGCCCCTGCTGTTTTCCGAGAAAGTAAAACGTGAAAAGAATTGGCCCCTGCGGCTTTTCTGAAATGGAGATCTTGAAAAAGAACCACTCCGGAAAGTGCTCGAGGAAGTAAAACGTGAAAAGAATTGGCCCCTGCGGCTTTTCAGAGATGGAGATCTTGAAAAAGAATCGATCCGGAAAGTGCCCGAGAAAGTAAAACGTGAAAAGAATTGGGCCCCTGCGGCTTTTCAGAGATGGAGATCTTGAAAAAGAACAGCTCCGGAAAGGCGTCAGGCAAGTAAAACGTGAAGCAAATATCCCCCTGCCCTTTTACAGGAAAAAAGAACACAGAAACGATTTCTCTAATCCTAATTTATTCATCCTATTATCCATTCAATCAAATGAAAAAGACAACATCTACGCTCTTTTTGCTCGTTGCGATGGCCCTGTGCGGACGTGCGAGCGCGATTGATCCGGCCGATGTGAAGCCGGTCAAAAACCTGATCCTTTTAATCCCCGACGGAACGTCTATTGCAACAGTGTCCACGGCTCGCTGGTACCAGTGGTACAAAGATCCCAACCGGCAACACCTTGCCATCGATCCGTATCTCTGTGGAACGGTTCGTACCTTCTCTTCCAACGCCCCGATCGGCGATTCTGCACCAACGACTTCGTGTTACGTGACCGGACATCCGAGCCGTACGGGTTACATTGCTACTTATCCGCCGGCGGATCCGGGCAATGACATTTTCCCCGTAGACGCCACGCGCGCCTATCAGCCTATGATCACTCTGCTGGAGGCTATGCGGCTGGTACAAAACAAAGCTACCGGTTTGGTTGTCACTTGCGAGTTCACACACGCCACTCCTGCAGACTGTTCCGCACATAGTTACAGTCGAAAACGTTATGATTGGATTGCGCCGCAGATTGTCCATAACGACGTAGACGTTGTGATGGGTGGTGGCGTCTCTCTTCTGGACGCGGAAGGCGAAGCTTACCTTCGGTCGCGCGGTTATAACGTTTACCGAGATGATCTTGCCGGTATGCGCGCAGATCATGGAAGCAAGATGTGGGCCCTTTTCGGTAAGAAAGAGATGGATTACGATCTGGATCGCGATCCTGCCAAACAGCCTTCCCTCGAAGAGATGACGAAAAAAGCCATTGAGAAACTGTCCAAACATGAAAATGGTTTCTTCTTGATGGTTGAAGGAAGTAAGGTAGACTGGGCGGCACACGGAAACGATCCCGTGGGTATGCTTACGGAATATGTGGCCTTCGACAAGGCTTGTGCTGCAGCGCTTGACTTCGCCAAGAAGGACGGACAGACGCTTGTCGTTGTCGTGCCCGATCACGGCAACAGTGGTTTCAGCTTGGGACGTGGCGACTGCAAAGGCTACGACAAGTTGACGAAGGATCAGCTTTTCAGCTTTGTCACCAACGTGAAGAATACGGCCCAGGGCTTTGTCAATAAGCTCAACGCGGCGCCGTCGACAGAGGTGCAAAAGATCTTCAAAGAAAACGCCGGCTTTGAGCTGACCGACGAGGAGCTCCAGACGCTTTACAACTGCAAGGATTATAAGAACAGCCCCATCCCGGAGGATAAACGCTCGGAAAAAGAGTCCCTGGCAGCCCTCTACAGCAATTCCCTCTACGGGTTTGTGGCCAAGCTGCTCACCTCGAAGACCTGCTTCGGCTTTACAACGGGCGGACACACCGGCGAGGACGTTATCCTGGCCGCTTATCACCCCGCGGGAACCATCCCCACAGGCGTCAACACGAATATTGACCTCCATCGCTACATGGCGGCTGCCGTCGGCCTCTTGGGAAAGCCCGACGAACTCACCCAGGAGTATTTCGCGCCCCATACGGAGGTGCTGAAAGGCTACAAATACACTATCTTGCCGGCGAAAACGGAGAAGGGAAATCCCACGCTCGTTGTCAAAGGAAAAAAACAACAGCTGACGATCTCCCCCTTTACCAACATCATCCGTTTGGGTAAGAAGGCAAAAGACGAGGCCCGTCTCTCGACCGTGATTGTCTACGTGGACAAAAACAACACCTTCTACCTGCCGCGATCTATCACAAAGTACCTCGAATAGGAGTAATCTTTTTTTTTGTCTTTATATCCTCCCTGTAAAATGGGATTTGTTTGATAGGTCTTGAATAGGCCTTTATTTGGTTTCATTGCTTTTAAAAAGAGGCGCACCCGCGACGGGTCCGCCTCTTTTTTTATGCCCCGAAAAAATAGGAGAGGAGAGAGGGCATGACATTTTCCCGCCCCTACACGTGAACGCTACGCATCTGCATGATCTATTTCCGCCTGCGGACGGGAGTGCCGCCGAATGGCATGACCTATTGGGGACTGAAAAAAATACCCCCTAAAAAACACATCACCCTTTACCGCCCTCAAACGTGAATGCTACGCGTCTGCATGACCTATTTCTGTCCGCAGACGGGAGTGTCGCCCAATGGCATGACCTATTGGGGGAGGAAAAAAATTCCCACAAAAAATGCCGGATGCACCTACGGGAGACCCACGATGCATCCGGCAAAGCCTATCAACAATTAATAACAACAGTCAAGCAATCATTCTTCCGGCAGGTGGATATCCGGGTCGCCGTCGTCGCCCGATCCGGGCTGTTTGGGCTTTTCCCCGCCGCCTTCGGGAGGCTTGGGACCCGGTTTCTCCGGTTCCTCCGGCTCCGGAAGATGCACGTCGGGTTTGCCGTCATCTTTCCCCGGCTTTTTAGGCTTCGGCTCTTTCGGCAGCTTCGGATTCTTGGGCTTTTCGGGTTCTTCGCCGTCCTTCTTCTTCTTTGACCCGAGCACTTGCGTCTTGTTGCGACGGATCACCTTATTCATGTGCGTGATGAAAGGGGCTGTGTCGAGTGCATCGTCCGTTACGGCCAGGGCGTTGACAACCTTGACGAGCCACATATACGTTGCATCCGAGTCGCGACGGGCTGCGCGGAGTGCGCCGAGCGATTTCGGCATGCTGTCGGAACGTTCGGTGAGCCACTTCTCTATTTTCACGTTCTCGGATTTGAGCGAGTCGACATACGGCTTGAGTCCCAGCGCTTGGACATCAGTCAAGTAAGTCTTCTCGCAGTCTCCCACAAAGCTGATAATGGCGCCGGTCTCTCGCTCGAGCTGCATCCGGGCGTCGAGACGATAGGCGGTCATTACCTTGAGCAATGTCGCGGCCGATCGAGCCTTGTCGGGCTCTGGATGGTCAGCAAACCCTTTCAGGGCACGTCGCATGGCGTTCAGATAGCGTCCTCTCTCTTCGTCGGCTTTACGGATGTCGTCTGTAATGAGGTTTTTCTGCGACTTGGCATAGCACTCGTCTTCTTTCTTGAGTGCTGCCTCGAGCAGGTCGGCTGCCTTTTTGATCTTCGGATTAGCTAAGAGCGCCGTTTCGGTCTTCATGCGGTCGCTCACGTTCTTCATAAACAAGAAGTGGGCACCGTTGGTCATGTCCTGGCAATGAATCGTTGCGATTTCTTCTGGCAGTACGATCCCCGCCAGCGGATTTGGATGTTCTGATATACTCTCGGGCATATACAAGGGATTTATAGGGTTATAAAATGAAGTAAACTCGTTTCTCATCGATCCTTCCCGGGTGCGGACGAAGGTGGCGAACTTTTGCAAGAGGCTTTCCGGTGGTTGGGCAAGGGCTATGTAGAATTGTTTCGTGCTTGCCCAAGTTGGGCAAATGTATAAACGTTAATTGCAATGCTTGCCCAAGTTGGGCAAATGAACAACTGTTAAATACAGCGCTTGCCCAAGTTGGGCAAATGGAGAACTGTTAATGCAGAGGCTTTCCGGCGGTTGGGCAAGAGCCATGCAAAAATTTCGGCGCTTGCCCAAGTTGGGCAAATGGTTGTACTGACTTTTTGGCGCTTGCCCAAGTTGGGCAAATGATTTACAAAGCTGCATGGCGTTTGCCCAAGTTGGGCAAGCGATTTGCAAAACGGCACAAGCCTTTCCGGCAGGCGGGCAAGATGCACGTCGGGCGACATTATCCTCTCAGCTTGGCCGAATGTCATGCCTACAGTGGGCAGAATCGGAAAATGGATCAAGAGCTGCTTCATGGAGTAGTCTTTATCTGTGTTTTTAATGGCCGCTAAAGTAATTCTTTTTTGAAAAACAAAAATAGATTGATCGGAGGCGCAAAAACATACGCCCACCAGACGTTTCCGGCAGGAAACGAAGGCCGCGTC
>CALHPT010000166.1 GCA_938036405.1 uncultured Tannerella sp. | reverse complement strand
TTTTTGCACATACAAATTGTCACTTTCTATTTAGTGAAATATTTTACCTGTATAAAAAGGTAACTCGATAATTACTAATCATAGTTGTTCACCATAAAAAAGTGGCCCGATAATTACTGATCAGGGTATCCTAGTGACTTCGATTCTTACGTGGGGCTTTACATGGCTGAGGCAGCGAGATAATACCCCATATCGGGGGCTTGCACAACGCGCTACACCGTTTGCAGTTAACCTTTTCCCCTGCCGACAACCCGCAGGTCTTCTTCTCTTTGCTTTCTGGGGGGGGAAACAAAAAAGGGCACTGCCGAAATCTCTTTCGACAGCGCCCTTTCGGACTGCTTGGTGATGTGTATGGCCAACTTCCCCGGCCTCGGCCGAGGCCTATTTCTGGAAGAAGGCTTTGACGCGCTCGGTGATGAACGTCGCCTCCTCGTCGGTCATCTCGGTGTGGATGGGCAGCGAGAGCACCTCACGCGCCAGGCGGACGGACTCGGCCATGCTGCCGCACGTGCGGGCGACCCACTTGTAGGCCTCCTGCTCGTGGATGGCGCGCGGGTAGTAGACCATCGAGGGGATGCCCTGCGAACGCAAAGCCTCGCGGAGGGCGTCGCGACGGCCGTCGGAGACGCGGAAGGTGTACTGGTGGAAGACGTGCGTGGAGAACTTCGACCGAGCGGGGAGCCTGAGCCAAGGCAACGAGCGCAGGGCCTCGTCGTAACGGTCGGCCACGGAGCGGCGGCAGCTGATGTCGTCGTCCATATGGCGCAGGTTGACGCGTAGGATGGCGGCTTGCAGGGCGTCGAGGCGGGAGTTGCGACCGATGGCGCGATGGTCGTACTTGGCTGCCTGCCCATGGTTGGCAAGGCTGCGGATGCGCTCGGCCAGCTGGCTGTCGGTGGTGAAGACAGCGCCCCCGTCGCCATAGCAGGCGAGCGGCTTGGTGGGGAAGAACGACGTCGTGCCGAGGCGCGCGATGGTTCCGGCCTTCCGCGTGCGACCGTCGGCCGAGGTGTGGTCGGCACCGAGCGACTGGGCGTTATCCTCGATGACGCCGAGCTTATACTTCTTGGCCACGCGCAGGATCGGATCCATGTCGCACGCCTGTCCGAAGAGGTGAACGACGACGATGGCCTTCGTCTGTCGCGTCACAGCTTGCTCGACGAGTACCGGATCGATGTTATATGTATCCGGACGCACATCGATAAGCACAGGCGTGGCGCCCAGCAGGGCTACCATCTCGGCGGCGGCGATGTAGGTGAAGGCGGGTATAATGACCTCGTCGCCGGGCTGCACGCCAAGGGCACGAAGGGCCAGCTCGAGAGCGTCGGTGCCGTTGGCGCAGGGGATGACGTGCGGTGTGCCGATATACTGCTCCAGTTCGCGGGTGAAGGCGTCCACCTCCGGGCCACCGATGAAGCTGCCCGTAGCCATGACGTCCGTCGTGGCCTTATCGATTTCGGATTTCAGGCGGGCGTAACGCCGCTTGAGGTCTACCATTTGAATCGTTTCCATCACTTGACTGCGCTACCGGGTTCGACTTCTTTTTCGGGTGAAATGACTGCGAGGCGTCCGTCGGCACCCTCGGCCGAGAGGATCATACCCTCGGACGTGATGCCTTTGATGCGCCGCGGCTCCAGGTTGGCCACAAAGCAGACCTGTCGCCCGACGAGCTCCTCGGGGGCATAATGCTTGGCGATGCCGGAGACAATGGTGCGTCCACCCAGCCCGTCGTCGATCTTAAACTGCAACAGCTTGTCGGCCTTGGGCACCTTGGTGCACTCCGTGACACGGCCGACGCGGATGTCGAGGCGCGTAAAGTCGTCAAAGGCGACGGCCTCACGGATGGGTGCCGCGCGATGTTCGGCCACCTCGTTGGCATGCTTCGCGTCGAGCAACTTCTGCACCTGTCGCTCGATCACCTCGTCGTCGATCTTCTCGAAGAGCAGCTCCGCTTTACCGAGCTTGTGGCCGGCGGTGAGCAGATGGAAGTCGCCCAAGCGATCCCAAGCAAAAGGCGCATCGATAGCCAGCATGTGGCGCAGCTTCTCGGTCGTAAAGGGCAGGAAGGGATCGAAGGCGATGGAGAGGTTGGCCGTGATCTGCAGGGCGACGTGGAGGATCGTCTGCACCCGCGCAGGATCGGTGGCGAAGCGCTTCCACGGCTCGGTGTCGGCCAGATACTTGTTGCCGATGCGGGCCAGGTTCATCGCCTCACGCTGAGCATCGCGGAAGTGGAACGTGTCGAGCAGACGTACCAGCTCGGCCTTGACGGACTCAAACTCGGCGAGCGTAGCGCGATCGTAGTCGTCCATCTCGTCACATTCGGGCACAACACCGTCGAAGTATTTGCCCGTCAGCACGAGTGCACGATTGACGAAGTTGCCGAAGATGGCCACCAGCTCGTTGTTGTTGCGGGCTTGGAAATCTTTCCAGGTAAAGTCGTTGTCCTTCGTCTCGGGCGCGTTGGCGGTAAGCACGTAGCGGAGCACATCCTGCTTGCCGGGCAATTCGTCGAGGTACTCGTTGAGCCATACGGCACGGTTCTGCGACGTAGAGATCTTGTCGCCCTCGAGGTTCAGGAACTCGTTAGCGGGCACATTGTCCGGCAGGATGAAGGATCCTTCGGCCCGGAGCATGGTCGGGAAGACGATGCAGTGGAAGACGATGTTGTCCTTGCCGATGAAGTGCAGCATACGCGTCTCTGGATCCTTCCACCACGTCTCCCAGCTGCCGTAGCGCTCGGGCTGCGCGTCGCACAGCTCCTTCGTGTTACTGATGTAGCCGATCGGCGCATCAAACCAGACGTAGAGCACCTTGCCTTCGGCGCCCTCGACAGGCACGGGAATACCCCAGTCCAGATCGCGGCTGACGGCGCGCGGTTGCAAGCCCATATCGAGCCAGCTCTTGCACTGACCGTAAACGTTCGGCTTCCACTCCTTATGATCCTCGAGGATCCATTGGCGGAGGAAAGGCTCGTACTGGTCGAGCGGCAGGTACCAGTGCTTCGTGCTGCGCATGACGGGCGCGCTGCCGCTGATGGCTGAGCGCGGATTGATCAGCTCCGTCGGGCTGAGCGACGAGCCGCAACGCTCGCACTGGTCGCCGTAGGCATGTTCGTTGGCGCAGTGGGGGCAGGTGCCGGTGATGTAACGGTCGGCGAGGAACTGTCCGGCCTCCTCGTCGTAATACTGCTCGCTCTCCTTCTCGATGAAAACGCCCTTATCGTAGAGCGTGCGGAAGAAGTCGGAGGCCATGCGATGGTGCACCTCGGAGGAGGTGCGGGAGTAGACGTCGAAAGAGACGCCGAAGCGTGCGAAGGTGTCCTTGATGAGCGCGTGGTAGCGGTCCACGATGTCTTGCGGAGTGACGCCCTCCTTCTTGGCGCGGAGGGTGATGGGCACGCCGTGCTCGTCCGAGCCGCCGACGAAGAGAACGTCACGACCGCAGAGTCGCAGGTATCGCGCGTAGATGTCGGCTGGCAGGTAGACACCGGCAAAGTGTCCGATATGCACCGGCCCGTTCGCGTAGGGCAGTGCGGAGGTGATGAGGGTGCGTTTGAAATGTTGTTTTGTTTCTTCCATAGGGTGATCGATGTTGTACTGTTTGTATGTGTTCGTTTTTTCTCTCTCTGGACGGATGATCTTCATCCTTATTCGTTGACATAACCCATCTCGAATCCGGCCTCGGTGCCTTGTCCGGGGCGACTGCGGAGGGTGAGCTTGCTGTGGTTACGGACGAGTAGCTCGCGACAGATGTTCAGGCCGAGTCCGCTACCCTTCTCGCCGCGTGTGCCACGTGTCGTGACGAGGTTGTCCGTGTGGAGGATGGAGTGGATCTGCTCGTCGGTCATGCCTTGGCCGCTGTCGCAGACGAAGGCGGAGATGGTCGATCCGCTGCGCTTGACGACGAGGCGTATCTCACTGCCGGATTCGGAGAACTTGAGCGCGTTGTTCACCAGATTGCGCAGGACGGTGTGAATCATTTGTCGGTCGGCCTGGACGGTGCACGGCTCGTCGGAGAAGTCGGTCGTGAGTGTGACATCCTTATTCTCGGCCGACATAATATAGAGGCCCATCGCGTCACGCATGACGTCGCGGAAGTCGAAGGTCGAAGGCTCGTAAGCGATGCGGTCCGTCTGCGTGTGGGCCCAGTTGAGCAGGTTGTGCAGCAGATCAACCTGCGCTTCAGAGGCGCGATAGAAGAGGCCGAGGTAGCGCGAGAGTGTCTCCGAATCGTAATCCTCGAGGTTGGCGAGGATCTCCTCCATGGCCATCTTCTGCGCCACGGCGGGCGACTTGAGGTCGTGCGAGATGACGGAAAAGAGCTTGTCTTTCGTCGCATTGATGGCGCGCAGCTCGCGGTTGCGCCGACGGACGAGTCGGCGGTAGCGGTTGACGAAGTAGAGCACCACGAGGCAGGCCACAATCCCAACGGCCAAGAGCCACAGTTGCAGATAGCGCTGCTTCAGCTCCTCGTTCTGGAGGGCGATGCGATGCTCCTTTTCAGCCGTCTCATATTCCACCCGGAAGGCCTTCATCTGCGTCTCGGCGTCCATCCGATAGAGCGAATCGCCGAGCGCCTTGTTGCGCTCCAGATATTCCAGTGCGAGAGCCGGGTTCGAGGTGCGATAAAGCGCATAGAGCTGGTCGCAAGCCTTCATCTCCATTTCCGTGAAGTTCATCTCGCGGGCCATCTCGTCTGCCTGACGGTAATAGGCTGCCGCCTCAGCGATGAGTCCTTGCTTTTGCTTGACCTGCCCCAGGTAACCGAGGCAATAGATGATGCCCACGGGGTGCTGAAGGCGCCGGGCGCCGTCGAGCGCCTGAGAGAAATACTGCTCGGCCTGCGTCAAATCGCCAGCGGCCATGGCGGCCAGCCCCATGGACGATTGCGCAGAGGCGATGCCCATCGTATCGCCGAGCTGCTCGCTAATGGCGAGGGCCTCGCGGAGGATGGGCATAGCCTCCTTCGGACGGTTCATCTCGCTATACGCGCCGCCGAGGTTGCGGAGCAGGTCGGCGCGCATGGGCAGGGACTCCGACGCCGGGATTCGGCGGAGCGTCTCGAGCCCCTTGCGGTACATGACGATAGAAAAGGAGTCGTCACGCATGTGGTGATAGAGCGCGCCCATGTTATTGTAGGCCGAGGCCAGACGCTCTGGGTCGCCCTGCTGTTCAGCCACCTCAAGGCAGGTGTGAATGCTCTGCCGGGCACCCTCGAAATCACCTGACCGGACATAGGCCTCCGTCTGCATGGTCAGGAGACCGAACCAGTCGGTGGTGTCCTTCAAGGCGCGTGTGAGCGGGATGGCCAGCTGCGCAATGCGGATGCACTTACGGTAGAGCGCTTGATCGTAATAGTACTGCGTGAGGCCGCAATAAAGGATCCATCGAAGACTGTCTTCCGTCGTGTTGCGGGTGAAATGATACGTCTTCGACAGCGCCTTTTCGCGGATCAAGGCGGCAGCCAAGCGATTGGCAGCCTCGGCGCGTTTGGCTCCGGGGCGGGCCGCTTCAAATTCACTGGTGAGGCGCTCCACATCCGCGTCGCTCTGCGCCACGGCCAAGAGTGGTGCCAGGGTTAGGAATAGGCCGATACCGGCACGGTGTAAGATCTTCTTCATCTCTCTGTCTGTATATCTGAATGTCGCACAAAAGTAACGGGTGCATCCAATTTTTATAAAGGATTCCCCAGCCCGGGGGGTGTGCCCAGGTAGGGGCGTATTCTTTGGCTCTCTTACCCGACCGTCTATACCTATTATTTACCCCCCTTCCCTCAAAATCTGACGTGTTTTTCGGAAAAGCAAGTGTAACAGAATGTGAATCACGCGTCGTTTTTAGAAATCTTGAGCTTTCTCTATATGCCTGATAAGCAACACAAAGGGTGCTTGAAAAATGAACATTCCGACCACGCGGCAAGAAAAAATGAAATGCGTAACATTACGTATTGACACGCCTTGTTTACCGCCGGAACTTTGCACTCGCAATCGGACAAGATTTCGATCGCAGATAAACAAGATGAATAAGTACACGGTAGATCAGAAATTTCCATTTATCAACCCGTAAGCGGTGCGGACAACCTCCTCACCTCCTACACATCCCCCAAACAATATGAAAACAAAACTCCACATTTCAATCCTCCTCATCACCCTTCTGGGGCTGATGGGATGCGTAAACACTACTTGGGCGTTTGGTTACGTTCCCAAGTGGGTGACGGATGTAAGCCCGCAGGGCGATACGGCTCCAGACACCCAAAACGAGTACGAGCTGACCGTTGTCGTCGCACCCAACCCCGGCTCCGCACGCAAAGCCAGCATCTTCAACCACTCCGAATACGCGTATGCCGGCGGCCCCGGCGACGTGGACACCTCCAAGTACGTCATCACGCAGCTCTCCGGGGATTTCATCGCACCCACCGTGGCCAACAAGGCACTCACCCTCTCGGCCACCGAAGACGCGATCACCGTCACCTGGCACGCCGCGAAGGACAACAAGACCCACGCAAACGACTTGACGTATCGTGTCTACGTGGCCGACAAACCCTCGCTGCTGACCGACCTTTCCTTTGACAGCGATCTCCCCGCGGCGCACGACCAAAATGGGTCGAATCCCTCCCAAGCGGGCACTTTCACAACCACCATAGAGAAGTACACCGACGGCCAGCAGCTCATCGAGACACTCGAACCGGGCACGACGTATTACGTCATCGTGGCCGTGTACGACGAGGATGAGAACGTCACCGAGTACACCATGGGGCAGGTGAAGACCGCCACCCCCGCCACCCCCTTCGTCAAGCTCTCCGAGCAGGAGATCGTTATGGACGCCGGCGGCGGCAAGCATACGCTCACCGTGACCAGCAACTACGGCTGGAACAGCGACGTCTCCCCCAACGGGGCGCTCAAACGAAACGGAGGCTGGTTCACCAATACCGGCATGTCAGCCATCGGTGGCAACGGCATAGCGTCGGATGATGACTACTCCTTCGCTGTCGATCCGAACATAAGCTCGGACGATCGCAAGCTCACCGTCACCTTATCGTCCACCAGAGACCCCTCCATCACCACCACACTCACCATCACGCAGAAGGGCACTAAGCCCACCGAGGTCATGGTCAGTTCGCTGCTGATGAACCTGCCCCGCGTAACGGTCAACGGCGATCGTAGCCGCTTCAACCTCAACGCCACCGTCTATCCCGCCGACGCTACCGACAAGCGCCTGCAATGGTCGAGCAGCGACGAGAGCGTAGCCACAGTACACGCCTCTTCAGCCTCCGCCTCACGGCTCAAGTCGGGCGTCACGATAGGAACTGCCGTAGAGGTACGCATCCATAAGAAAGGTAAGGCCGTGATCACCGCCCAGGCCATGGACGGCAGTGGCAAGTCGGCCTCGTGCGAGGTGGACGTCCTCTCCACCGTCGGCAACGCCACCGTAGCCACCCCCGCACGCATCTACGCCGCTAACGGCACACTCCGCATCAGTCTTCCGACAGCCTCCCGCGTAGAGATCTACACCCTGCTCGGCAAATGCTTCCACAGCTTCACCGCTCCCGCCGGCGAGACCTCCCTCACGCTCCCCGCCGGACTCTATATCGTCCGCGCTGGTGAATCCGTACAGAAGATCAGCATCAATTGAGCAGCTGTTGTTTCGGAGACAGCTCCACAGAACAATCATCCAATAAATTCAAAACAGCTTCTCTAAACAGTTTCTGAGACAGCGATGAACCACGACAGCCACAGAACCAGCAACAAGCCACCCCCACCTCCCTACAATCGGGAGCAAGCGAAGGCTTCACTGAAGCGGTTGATCGACGTGTATGCGCATTACCTGAATGCCTGTCACCCCCTCGACAACCCCAACAGTCACACGCCCCCGAACAAGCGCAACGGCGAACGATAGCCCGCTGTCGCCACGACAAGTACCCCCGCCCACCTGCCATCCGTGCAGAGAGGCTGACGCGAACAACAAGGCCAGACCGGCCCCCAGTAAAAAAACAAGGGAATGCTTCCCACCCAAACAAACATGTATCACACAACAAAAACCCCTACAGAAATGAGACGATTTATTTCAATGATGATGATGGCCATCGTAGCCGTCACATGCGTGACCTGCCTCGCGAGTTGCAAAGACGATCCCGTTCCGGAACCCATTCCGCAACCCCAGCCACAGCCGCAACCCCAGCCCCAACCGCAGCCGAACCCTAACCCGAATCCGAACCCCAACCCGGGCGGCGAGGCGAAGTCGATCAAGCTGGACCGGACGGAGCTTACGCTCAAGGTCGGCGAGCGGGCCGTGATCAAGGCCGAAGTAGAGCCGTCCAACGCTGCGGTCAAGCTCGTGAGTTGGAAGAGTAGCAATGAGAATGTGGCCACAGTGACAAACGGTGGCGAGGTGTTGGGCAAAGGCCCCGGTAAAGCGACGCTCACGGCCAGCTGCGGCAGTGCAAGAGCGACCTGTCAGGTGACGGTCAAGAATGAGCAGCAGGCGCTCGCACCGATCCAGGTGCAGATGACCGGCGCGATCAACCACACGCAGTACACCGCTGGCCAGTCGGCCACGATCACCTTCAACCGCTTCCCCGCTTCGGTCGAGGAGTTCAAGCAGGTGCGTGAGCAGATCGGACGTGAACCGCAAGGCGCCATCGCCCTGCAAGTCATGGCCCATGAGATGTTCCGCCGCGACCGGGAGATGGGCCGCGCGTGTATCGAGCTGAACAGCACCGGAACGGAAGGCCGAGCAGCTATGACTCAGCTCAAGGAGCTTTTCCGCGGCGGCGACTCCTACGGCCGTCCGTACCTGATGGCGGCCTTCCTGAAGGGTGCCCGTCCCGACAACGGCTACAATCCCACGAAGCCTTACACGATAGAGATCACGGCAGACCCGGGGCACAAGTATGACAGCACGAAGGACTACACGTTCCAGGCCCCGATCGTGTACTTGCGCATCAAGACCCAAGGCCGCTCGCAGGGCTTCGAGATCATCTCCGTGGTCAAGACCTTTAAGCCGGACGAACCGAGCGATGGCACGTACTTCATTGTACACAGCTGCCCGGGCCTGTACGTGCAGGTGGCGCCGATCTCGTACGAGCATAAGTTCTTGGGTCTCGATTAAGTCTGCGCCCAGAGAGAGAGACAACAGTTCTTCTTCATCATCCTTCCCCCTCCCCCGCCCCTCCCGATCCTTTGTCGGGGTGAAAGATGGGGAGGGGGATTCCCTTAAACCCCACAAACCCTATACACACCGAACCATTATGAGAACGAATATGATTTGGACCACCTTAGTGGCACTGCTTATAGCCCTCACCGCCTCCGGTTGTAAGAAGGACACCCCGGAACCGAAGCCGGAAGGCGCGTTCCGCCAAGTGACCCTCAAGGGCTTCTCCTACATCTGCCCCACGATCCTCAAGCCCGTCCAGCTCGCGGACAGAGATCAGAAGGCTCAGCTCTTCACGCTCTACGGCGACGACGTCACCAACTCCATCGCCTGCTCCGTGAAGGAGTTGGAAGGCGACGACGACTTCACCCTCGAGGACGCCAAAGAGGCCCTTGCGGAGCTCCTCAGAGAGTTCCCAGACGCCACGGGCCAAGCCTACCCGGACGGCGTCCTGCTGCGTAAGTCCGGCGTCAACCCCCAGCTCGGCAAAGAGAATATCTATATGACCATGCGACTCATGGTCAGCGGAAACAAGCTCTTCACGCTGGTCTTCAACTACACTGAGAGCAACAAGGTTATCCTCAGCAAGTATGTCGACCCGGTCATCAACTCCATCCAAGCCCCCAAGTAACTCCCCCCTAACACATGATTCAAAATGAAAGCAACCCGATTTCCCCTCCTCATCCTCATCGCCCTCTGCGCGATGACGCTGGCCGCCACCACGACGCTGACGGCCCAAACCAAGACCTTCCGCGGCGCATGGTTCACCGTGGAATACCCGGCGAACTTTACCGCCGAAGGCTCCCTGCCCGCGGGCACCTCAGGCGAAGACGATCTGTTTGACAGCGCCACCTTCACCTCGCCCGACGGCTCCGTCACCTTCTACGTCTACTCGCCCCAGTGGTCAGGCGACCCGACCGACATCGAACTTTCGGAGAACGAACGCGAAGGCCAGCGCAAAGTGACCCGCGGCAAGCGCCAGACCGTCACCTACTGGACCATCGGCGCCAAGGACGGCAGCTACACCCGCAGCTATCAGGAGGTGCGCGAGGGCGAAACGATGCACGTCCTCGGCATCCACTACACCACGCAGCAGGCGTACAACAAGTACAAGAAGCAGTACCTCCAATTCAAGGCCTCCCTCAAACAATTCGCTGACTAAAATCTTGACTCACTCTCAACTCAACTCCCGGGGCGGGCGCCCACCCGACGCCCGTGAAACCGTCCGGTGTACACGCCCGCCCCAATCTCCACGCAACACAATCACCCGCACCCAAACGCATAAACAGATAAAACCCCGCACCCAAACGCATAAACAGATAAACGCCCAAACGCATAAACACCCCAATCCCCAAACACCTAAACACCCCAAACAATGAAAACAACATTAAGAATCCTCTGCCTCATGGCCCTCGTCGGCCTCATGGGCATGACCACCGAACGCGCCGCGGCGCAGAAGAAAGAAAAGGTGATCCTGGACACCGACATGGTCGAAGTCTTTGACGACGGCGTGGCCATGATGATGCTGGCCAAGGCGCCGAACATCGACCTCCTGGGCGTCACCATCGTCATCGGCAACACCTGGGTGCCCGAAGGCACCGCCTACGGCATCCGCCAGCTGGAGTGCGTCAATCGGACGGACATCCCCATCGTGCCCGGCATCCGCCAGCCGATCTATCCCAACCGCTTCGAGACGATCAAGAACGAGCGCATCCTCTTCGGCATCGGCGACGCCTACGTGGGCGCAGCCGGATACCCCGAGCCCGCCTCTTGGCGCGCCGTCTACCTCCAGAAGTACGGCCGCGAGCCGTCCGTACAGCCGCTCGACATGAAGGCCGTCAACTTCATCATCGACCGCGTCAAGGCCAACCCCGGCGAGGTGACCATCCTGGCCATCGGCACGTGCGTCAACCTGGCCACCGCCGTGCGCATCGCCCCCGAGATCGTGCCCCTCATCAAGCGCGTCATCTACATGGGCGGATCCTTCTTCCGCCCGGGTAACACCACGCCCACGGCCGAGTTCAACTGGTGGCTCGACCCGGAGGCCGCCAAGATCTGCGTCCGCACGCCCTTCAAGGAGCAGGTGATCGTCGGGCTCGACGTCTGCGAGAAGATGGCCTTCCGCAAGGATCGCTACGAGCGGATCACGAACCTCGTCCGCAACGAAGGCATCAAGGGCATGATGAAGCGCAACTACCTGAACGTAAAATTCCTCGAGGAGCCTACCTATACGCACTACGTCTGGGACGTCATCGCCGCCTCCATCCTCATCGACCCCACCCTGATCCGCGAAGAGGTCAAGCGCTACGTCGACGTCAACTCGCAGTTCGGCTTCTCCTACGGTCAAGCCCTGGCCTTCGACTCCAACCAGCCCGTCGGCAGCCAGCAGGCCCGCATCATCCTCACCGTCGATGAGCCTCGCCTCTGGTCAATGATCGAGAAATACTGCTCCGAATTTTAAGTCCATCGGGGCGAATGCACGTACCGGTGTAGGGGCGGGCGTCTGCGGACGCC
>CALHPT010000165.1 GCA_938036405.1 uncultured Tannerella sp. | reverse complement strand
ACGGAGGACCGCACGGCGGTAATGGACTTCGAGGGCGAGGAATTTGACACCTCCGACCGGCCGTCGTTACCGGAATATGAGCTGCTGAACGATAGCATCCTGTACAACCAAAACAACCTGCTGTGCTACTCCGTCTATCGGGAGTACAACACGGGGGCACCGGTTGCGGTCCGCACGTACACCAACTGGGTGATCGATCTGAAGACGGGCAATCGCGTGACGGAAAGCGAGATTTTCAACGAGGATTACAAGGACGATCTGGCAAAGATCATCGTGGACGCCATAGCGCTAAATAACAATGTCGATAAGGTGGTGGATCTGGAAAATATCGGCTTCTATAATATCAATGAGATTTACCCGAACCGCAATTTCTATGTGGACGATATCGGGATCACTTATACGTTCAATGAAAACGACATCGCGGCAGGCGCGCTAGGAGCCACATCGGTGCGCATTCCGTACGATAAAATCCGCCATCTGCTGCGTAAGGATAGCCCAATTGCCCATCTTGCTTTTTGATCGGAATGGAGGCTATTACACGCTATTTCCCGGATTTGGACGAGGGGCAACGCCGCCGTTTTGAGGCGCTGGGTGCACTCTACACGGACTGGAACGGGAAGATCAACGTGATCTCGCGTCGTGACATCGAAAATCTTTACGTGCATCACGTGCTACACTCGCTGAGCATCGAGCGGATGATTCGTTTTCAAGCGGGGTCGGCGGTGATGGACGTGGGTACGGGTGGCGGTTTTCCGGGTATTCCGTTGGCCATCCTTTTTCCCGAAGTGACATTCCATTTGGTGGACAGCGTGGGGAAGAAGATCCGTGTGGCGCAGGCCGTGGCGGACGCACTTGAGCTGGAGAATGTGACGACGTGCCACGAACGCGTGGAGGACGAACGGGGCCGATTTGACTTCGTGGTGAGTCGGGCGGTGATGCCGTTGCGCGATTTGGCTGCATTGGTGCGAAAGAATATCCGCGAGGAACAACAAAACGCGCTTCCCAACGGGTTGATCTGCCTCAAAGGTGGAGAACTGCAACACGAAATCGCACCATTCAAGAAGCAGGCCGTACGCCTCGACATCGATGCCTATTTCCAAGAACCCTATTTCAAGACCAAGCAAATCGTCTATATCCCCCTATGATTACGATCAAACAGTTTGAATTCAATCCCTTCGGGGAGAATACCTACGTGCTCAGTGACGAGACACGGGAGGCCGTCATTGTGGATTGTGGTTGCATGACCGAACGTGAGCGGCGCACACTCTCCGCTTATATCGAGGAACAGGGGCTGACGCCGGTCAGGCTGCTCTGCACACATCTGCACTTCGACCACATCATTGGTAACGCCTTTATCCACGACACCTATGGGTTACAGCCCGAAGCATCGCGCACGGATGTGGAGGCGTTGCCATCGCTTGGAGAACAAATGGCAGGACTGGGATTGCCGCCCAGCAAAGCGTTCGAGACGGTTCCGGTGACGAAATACCTGGCCGAGGGCGACACGGTGCGCTTCGGACAGTCGGAATTACAAGTGCTGGCTACGCCGGGCCATTCACCGGGCAGCCTCTCCTTTTATGCGTCGCAGGACGGCTTTGTGCTGTCCGGCGACGCGTTGTTTCAAGGCAGTATCGGACGGACAGACCTATGGGGCGGCGACTTTCGGACGCTCATCACGGCCATCCACGAGAAGCTCCTAACCCTGCCCGATGCGACGGTCGTCTATTCAGGTCATGGCCCCGCGACTACCGTCGGCATAGAGAGAAATGAGAATCCTTACTTATAATCATCATACAATCAAGAGACAATGGATACGAACAAATTTTCCAACCGTCACATCGGCGTTACGACCGATGAAGACAAAGCTGCAATGCTGAAAGCTATCGGGGTAAACTCGCTGGATGAGCTGATCGAACAGACGATCCCCTCGGACATCCGCCTGAAGAAACCGCTGAACCTGCCCCCCGCGATGACCGAGCGCAAGTTTGCGGAGCATATCGCCGAACTGGCGGGCAAGAACAGGATATTCACCTCCTACATCGGTATGGGATGGTATGACACCGTGTGCCCGGCACCGATCCAGCGCAACGTGTTCGAGAATCCCGCATGGTACACTTCTTACACGCCGTATCAGGCCGAGATCTCGCAGGGTCGTTTGGAGGCTCTGTTGAATTTCCAGACCATGATCTGCGAGCTGACGGGACTGCCGCTGACCAACTGCTCGCTGTTGGACGAGGCGACGGCAGCTGCTGAGGCCGCTACGATGTTTCACGGTACGCGCAGTCGCGCTCAGGCCAAGGCTGGGGCGAACACGCTCTTCGTAGATGAGCACGTGTTTGAGTCGACGAAGGCTGTGATCCGTACACGCATGGAGCCGCAAGGCATCGAAATGGTAACGGGCGACTTCAAGACGTTTGAGTTTACCGACAAGGTATTCGCCGCCATCGTGCAGTATCCGAACGGAGACGGCGAGATCGAGGACTATCGTGCGTTCGTAGAGAAGGCGCGTGCCAAGGATGTGCGCGTGGCTGTGGCGGCTGACCTGATGAGCCTTGTGCTGCTGACTCCTCCGGGCGAATGGGGTGCGGACGTTGTGTTCGGTAGCAGCCAACGCTTCGGTATTCCGATGTTCTACGGCGGTCCGTCGGCAGGTTATTTTGCTACGAAGGACGAGTATAAGCGTACCATCCCCGGACGCATCATCGGTATCTCGGTAGATGCCTACGATCGCCCGGCTTACCGCTTGGCTTTGCAGACGCGTGAGCAGCATATCAAGCGCGAGAAGGCGACGTCGAACATCTGTACCGCGCAGGCACTACTCGCTACAATGGCCGGATTCTACGCCGTTTATCACGGTCCCGACGGATTGCGCGACATCGCTTCACGTATCCATGCTTACGCCGGATTCTTGGCCGAGGAGCTGGAGAAGCTGGGCTATAAACAGGTGAACAAAAACTTCTTCGACACGCTCAAGATCGCAATGCCGGCAGGCGTAGAGGTCAAGACGCTGCGCGAGATTGCACTGGAGTGCAACATCAACTTGCGCTACTTCGAGGACGGTCACGTGGGCATCAGCCTTGACGAGACAACGCAGCCGAAGGCGCTGGCCGTGCTGCTGCAAATGTTTGCCGGCGTGGCAGGCAAGACGTATGCCGCCAACGTGGACGACATCAACCGCAGCCGCTACTTCGACGAGCAGTTCGCGCGTACCTCCAAATTCATGGAGCAGGAACTCTTCGCCAAGTATCACACCGAGACGGAACTGATGCGTTACATCAAGCGCCTCGAGCGCCGAGACATCTCGCTGGCTCACTCCATGATTCCGCTGGGTTCGTGCACGATGAAGCTCAATGCCGCTTCTGAAATGTTGCCACTCAGTCGTCCCGAGTTCCAGAACATCCACCCCTACGCCCCCGTGGATCAGGCGGCCGGATACATTGAAATGATCGAGAACCTCTCCGCCGCACTGATCGAGATCACCGGTCTGAAGGGCGTCACGCTGCAACCGAACTCCGGCGCTGCGGGCGAGTACACCGGTCTGCGCATCATCCGCTCTTACCTCGAAAGCATCGGACAGGGACACCGCAACGTGGTGTTGCTGCCGGCTTCGGCTCACGGTACGAACCCCGCCAGCGCCATCCAGTGTGGCTTTACGACCGTCACCGTACGCTGCGACGAGAAAGGCAACGTCGACCTGGCCGACTTCCGCGCTAAGGCCGAGGAGAACCGCGACAACCTGGCCGCGAGCATGATCACCTACCCCTCGACGCACGGCATCTTCGAGACGGACATCAAGGAAATGTGCGACATCGTGCATGCCTGCGGTGGACAGCTCTACATGGACGGCGCCAACATGAACGCCCAGGTAGGTCTGACGAACCCCGGCACGATCGGCGCTGACGTCTGCCACCTGAACCTGCACAAGACCTTTGCTTCGCCTCACGGCGGTGGTGGCCCTGGTGTAGGTCCCGTTTGCGTAGCTGAACACCTGCTGCCCTTCCTCCCCTCCCACCCCGTGGCCTTCGGTAGCAGCCTGAACACGGTGGCCTCTGCGCCTTACGGTAGCGCCGGTATCCTGGCTATCACGTACGGCTACGTGAGCATGATGGGTGCTGACGGGCTGACGGAAGCCACCAAGGTAGCCATCCTCAACGCCAACTACTTGGCCGCGAAGCTGGAGAAGGACTACGGCATCGTTTATAACGGTGCACGTGGACGCGTCGGTCATGAGCTGATCCTCGAATGCCGCACCATCAAGGAGCAATCTGGCATCGACGAGAGCGACATCGCTAAGCGCCTGATGGACTTCGGCTATCACGCCCCCACACTCTCCTTCCCCGTGCACGGCACGCTCATGATCGAGCCGACCGAGAGCGAGAGCAAGCACGAGCTGGATCGCTTTGTGGAAGTCATGCAGTGCATCCGCAAGGAGATCGACGAGGTGGAGAAGGGCACGGCCGACAAGGAGGACAATGTGCTCAAGAACGCACCGCACCCCGAGTATGAGGTGACGGCCGACGAGTGGAAGCATCCCTATCCGCGCACCAAGGCAGCCTTCCCGCTGGAGTGGTTGCACGACGGCAAGTTCTGGGTCAATGTGGCTCGCGTCAACAATGCCTATGGCGACCGTAATCTGGTGCCCACCCTCTGCGGCTGCTGCCAGTGCTGATCCCCCATGTGTACGTTATATATAATGTACGCGTAGATATAGTGTAACAGGTAAGCCCGGTCACTCCTTTCGTAGAGAGCGGCCGGGCTTCTTTCGATTTTAGATTTTCGTTTTTAGAGTCCCCCCACTTATGATGAAGTATTTCCAAGAAGCCGACATCGCCGTCACCGTCTGCGACCGCGAGGGACGGATCATTGATATGAACAACCAATCGCGCGAGGTGAACCTCAAGCCCGGACAGGAGCTGATCGGCAGCAATGTAATCGATTGTCACCCCGAGCCCGCCCGCACGATGCTCGAAGACATGATGCGTAACGAACGCAAACACGTCTACACGATCGAAAAGAACGGTCGCAAGAAGCTCATCTACCAGATCCCCTGGTACGAGGACGGCCAATACATGGGATTCATGGAGCTATCCATGGTCATCCCCTTCGAGATGGATCACAAGATTCGCAAACCCAAAACAGAGTGACATTATGGCACACATCACAATGATCACCGGTGCCACCGCAGGCATCGGTCGGGCTACGGCCCACCTATTGGCCCAGGACGGCCACCACCTGATCCTCACCGGCCGACGCCGCGAACGCCTCGAAGCCCTCCGCGACGAGCTGGCCCGGACCTACCCCAAGAGCCGCTTCCTGGCGCTCGCTTTCGATGTCCGCCGCCGTGAGTCCGTCGAAGAAGCCATCGCCAGTCTGCCCGACGAATGGCAGGCCATCGACACGCTCATCAACAACGCCGGACTGGCCGTCGGTCTCGAGTCGATCCACGAGGGCGACCCCGACGACTGGGAACGCATGATCGACACCAACATCAAAGGCCTGCTCTACGTCACCCGCGCCGTCGCCCCGGGCATGGTCGCCCGCCGCGCTGGACACATCGTCAACCTCGGCTCCATCGCCGGCCACGAGGTCTACCCCGGCGGCGCCGTCTACTGCGCCACGAAGCACGCCGTGCGCGCCCTCAGCCAAGGCATGCGTCAGGACCTCCTACCCTACGGCATCCGCGTGAGCCTCATCTGCCCCGGGGCCGTGGAGACGGAGTTCTCCATCGTCCGCTTCAAGGGCGACAACCAACGCGCCGCCAGCGTCTACGACGGCTACACGCCGCTCTCGGCCGACGACATCGCCCGCACCATCCGCTTCGCCCTCACCGCCCCCGCGCACGTCGACCTCCAGGACATCCTCGTCATGTCCACCGCCCAGGCCGACGCACGCACCATCCATCGCACGCCGAAGGGCTGAAATACCGTCCCGAAGGGTATTTAAACCGTTCCGAAGGGTATTTAATACCGTTCCGAGGGGTATTTATCACGTTCAGAGTGGTATTTAATCACCTCCGGAACATGATTACGATTACCTCGGAAGGGTATTTAATTACGTTCGGAACGTCATTATACCCACCTCGGAACGGTATTTCACCACGTTCCGAAGGAGGTAAAAACAAGTTCGGAACCTACCCCCGGTGGGATAGATTCCGAACGTCATACGGAGGAAAGCGCTTTGCTCTCTTAATTACTCCTCCGGAAGGTGGATGTCAGGCTCGCCGTTATCGGGCTTCTTGCCGTTATCAGGCTTCTTCTCGTCTGGTTTTTTATTGTCCGGCTTCTTGTTGTCCGGCTTTTTCTCCTTACCCTCAACCTTTCTGCCTCCGTGGTAGTGCTGCTTCAGGTCCTGATAGATGGTTGTCGTGCCCGGCTCGTTCTGCTCGGATAAGAATTTCACGTAACGATAATAGGCCTGTGCCACTTGCAAGTTGTCGTAATCGAGCAACGTCTTCGTGTCGCGCAACTTTTCAGCAACCATCGTCAGCTCGCGGAGCGGTCCTTCCACTTGTCCGCGCGCTGCATAGTCGCGGTCGAACTCGGCCTTGTCGATGGTCTTCGGCACAGTCGTAGGCGCCTTTTCCATGTAAAACTTGGCCTTGTCTACCAGCAACTTATTGCGGTCGGCAATGCTGCCATACTGTCGGCGATCCTCGGGCGTAAGGTTGATCGCCTTGTCTTTGAGCACCGTGTTGATCTGCTCAATGGCTGCGGAGATCTTCGTCAGCTCCTCACTGGTAAATGAAACTGAAATCAGATTGTCTAATGCCATGGGGTGATGTTCCTTTCTTTTTAATGTGTATGTGCTCGTTATGGGTTATGATGATGTTTTCATCGGCGACAAAAGTAGGCCCACATGGGTCATATCCAAAAGTGAGGAACACGATTTCATGTCTTCCCGGCCCCTCCGATAGGCTCGTTTCATCCCACCAACCCCTCCCCCAAGCCCCCCGAGCCAGG
>CALHPT010000164.1 GCA_938036405.1 uncultured Tannerella sp. | reverse complement strand
TAACGCACATGTTAATCCGACCGACAGAGGAAGAGCTGGAGTCGTTTGAGCCAGACTTCATCGTCTACAACGCTTCGAAGGCGAAGGTGGAGAACTACAAAGAACTGGGGCTGAACTCTGAGACGGCTGTGGTCTTCAACCTGACCTCCAAGGAGCAGGTGATCATCAACACCTGGTACGGTGGCGAGATGAAGAAGGGACTGTTCTCGATGATGAACTACTTCAAGCCGCTGGAAGGTATTGCTTCGATGCACTGCTCGGCAAACACAGATATAAACGGACAGAACACTGCCATCTTCTTCGGCCTTTCGGGTACGGGCAAGACGACGCTGTCGACCGACCCGAAGCGTCTGCTGATCGGCGACGACGAGCACGGATGGGACGACGAAGGCGTGTTCAACTACGAGGGCGGATGCTACGCCAAGGTAATCAACCTGGATAAGGACAGCGAGCCAGACATCTATCGCGCCATCAAGCGCAACGCCCTGCTGGAGAACGTGACGGTAGATGCGAACGGTAAGATCGACTTCAAAGACAAGAGTGTGACCGAGAACACGCGCGTATCGTACCCGATCTATCACATCGATAAAATCGTGAAACCCATCTCGAAGGGACCGGCTGCGAAGAATGTGATCTTCCTCTCCGCCGACGCGTTCGGGGTGCTGCCGCCAGTGTCGATCCTGACGCCGGAGCAGACGAAGTATTACTTCCTCTCTGGTTTCACGGCGAAGTTGGCCGGTACAGAGCGCGGTATCACGGAGCCGACACCGACCTTCTCCGCTTGCTTTGGACAGGCTTTCCTCGAACTGCACCCAACGAAGTATGCTGAGGAGCTGGTGAAGAAGATGGAGCGCAGCGGTGCCAAGGCCTATCTGGTGAACACCGGATGGAACGGCACGGGCAAGCGTATCTCGATCCGCGACACACGCGGCATCATCGACGCGATCCTCGAGGGGCACATCCTCAAGGCGCCGACGAAGAAGCTGCCCTTCTTCGACTTCGAGATCCCGACAGAACTGCCGGGCGTTGATCCGAAGATTCTCGATCCGCGCGACACGTACGCTAGCGCAGCCGAGTGGGAGACGAAGGCTAAGGATTTGGCTGGACGCTTCGTGAAGAACTTCGTGAAGTACGAAGGCAATGCAGCTGGTAAGGCCCTCGTAGCTGCGGGCCCGAAGCTGTAATCTCCCTCAGTCGGGATCTATAGCAACCCCATTGACATGAATCAAAACAGCGTGTCCCCCTCACCTCAAAAAGAGCGAAGGGGGCACGCTTCTTTTTATCCATCCCCCCTTAAAACGAAATGACACGAATAGACCAAGAAGACGACGGACGGCGCGGCCGATTCGTCATCTATGAAGATGAACTGTATGCCGGCGAGATGACCTACGAGTGGCAGAGCGCGACGACGATCGCCGTGGATCACACAGGCGTGGAGAGCTACTTCGGCGGTAAGGGCTACGGCCGACTGCTGATTGACGCGGGCGTCGACTTTGCTCGACGCGAGGGACTGAAGATCGTCCCGGTGTGCTCGTTTGTCAGGAAGAGCTTCGAGCGCGACGCGTCGCTGGCGGACGTGAAGGCCTGACGGACGCGCTATATATAATAGGTATAGGGGCGCTGCCTCGGGGAGTCGTTGATGAGCGACTTCTCCGAGGTGGCGCCTCTTCTTTTCTTCTTGGGGTAGGTGCACCCTCCTTTTCTTGTCTTGACACAAGAAAAGGAGGCGAAAAGAAAGTCAAGGCGTCAGGGACGCCAGCCAAGTTTGCCGGGTACGCACCATAACAGCTCAACAACTCAACAAACCAACAGCTCAACATCCCCATCAGACGGTGATCTCGATCGTGAGACCGCCGACGGCAGCGACTACGCTTTCGTAGTATCCGTCGCCGGTGGTGCGTGGGCCGCTGAGGACGGCGTAACCGTCGCTCCGCAGCCGATCGGTCAGGGCGTCCACCTCCGCCGGGCTGCCCACGCTGAGGGCGATATGGGCGTAACCGAGACTATCAGCCGAGGCGGACGGAAGCAACGCGGGCCGCGTCATGATCTCCAGCCGGGCACTGCCGCCGGGAAAGGTGAGGAAATACGATCGGAACTGCTTCGTCGGATTGTGATAGAGCGGACCGGCGGTGGCGTGGAAGTAACGCTCGAAGAAGTCGCGCGTCGCCTCCAGATCAGCGGTGTAGAGCGCCACATGCTCGATGCGTAGCGGGGTGGACGACATGGGCGATCAGGGGGCGAGACGGTGAAGATCCCAATGCTGACCGTCCTCCTGAAGCTCGTAGAGGAAGCGATCGTGCAGCCGACTGTCGCGGCCCTGCCAGAACTCGATGCGGGTGGGCGTGACGGCGTACCCGCCCCAGTTGTCGGGCCGGGGCACCTCGCGGCCGACGAAGCGCAGGCTCTCCGAGGCGAAGCGCATCATAATGTATTCGCGCGAGGGGATGGGCTGACTCTGCGGCGAAATGCGTGCCCCGACGCGGCTTTTGTAGGGCCTCATGGCGAAATAGGCGTCGCTCTCCTCGGGGCTGAGCCGCGTGATGGTGCCCTCGACATGAATCTGCCGCTCCAGCTCGTGCCAGAGGAAGGTGACGGCCACGTGCGGGTTGGCCTCGATCTGCCGCCCCTTGCGGCTCTCGTAGTTGGAGTAAAAGACGAAGCGGCCGCCCACGACCTCCTTGAGCAGGACCGTGCGGACGCTCGGCCGGCCGTCTGGCGTAGCCGTGGCCACGATCATGGCGGTGGGTTCGTTGACCTGCGTTTCGAGGGCCTCTTTGAGCCATTGATCCACCATTTCGAGCGGATCGTTGGGCAGTTCTTTTCGGCTCAGGCTGCGCGAGGAGTACTCGCGGCGGATGTTCTCTAAGTGTAAATCTTGTGCCATAGGTGTTGTTCTCTTCTATTGATGAGGGTCGCAAATGTAAACGGGGCAGCGAAACCCACCTTTTGATGAAGAGATATAGGCCAATACCCTCATCCGGCCATCCCCGAGCGCAAAAACGATCAGCAAAGCCCTCCATCCCTTGTTCAAAAGCTCTTTGTCTGCAGACAAAATCTCCTGATACATGCTTACGAGCTTATTGTCCATAGACAAAAAGCCCATATATATCTATACACCTCCATTGTTTACAGACAAAATGATGACATATATATTTTTCATGCCATTGTCTATAGACAAAGAGCGCAATAGATGTATATGCATGGATTGTCTATAGACAACGACTCTTGAAACATATATATCACTCTTTTGTCCATAGACAACGACTCTTGAACATATATATCCTCATTTTGTCTGTAAACAATGGAGGCTTATACATATATATCCTCCTCTTGCCTACGGACAAATACCGCCATAACGCCTCCCTCAGTCCATCTTCAATTGTCAGCAGGTTCGCGGGCCGCACGGTCATCCCCTTGCCCACCGTCGGCGCCATGTTCCCCATCGAAATAAGACTCCAAACAGCGGATCACCCCCTCAGCCACCCACAGAAAACACGATCCGCAGCCGTCGAACGCATCTCAGACACCCTCGAATGCTTTTTAATCTCAAAACCGTGCTTTACCTTTGTTCACGGATAAAGGAAAACGAAGAGGTCACTAGAACACACTCCGACGCTCCGACAACAAGGAACTTACACACGTGGATAAAAAGTAAAACAGCAAACTACGCGCTCGGCAGGGGGCTTCCTGACCGTGCGTATGTCTTATATCTCCAACCCATTATCATTATTTAATTCATTGCATATTATGGCAAACACAGGAAAACGAAGAACTCATTATGAGCGAATCATTGCGGCCTGGGCAGTGATTGCGCTGACGGGGGGCATGCCCCATGTCATGAAAGCGGACGGGGCGGCCCTGAGGGCGGCAACCACCGAAATGCAGGCCGACGGCGTCGTGCGCGGCGTAATCGTGGACGATAAAGGCGAGGCCATTATCGGCGCGAGTGTGCTGGAAAAAGGCACGTCGAACGGTACAATCACCGACGCCGACGGTAACTTCACACTCCGCGCCAAAGCGGGCGCCCGGCTCGTCATCTCCTACATCGGCTACCGCACCCAAGAGGTGACGGCTTCGGCCACAATGCGCATCGTGCTGCATGAGGATAGCGAGCTGCTGAACGAAGTCGTGGTCGTAGGTTACGGCACCCAGAAGAAGGTCAACCTGACCGGCGCCGTGGCCACGGTAGACATCAACAAGACGCTCGAAGCACGGCCGTATTCCGACGTCTCGAAGGCGCTTCAGGGCGCCGTATCGGGCCTCTCGATCGTGAACAGTAGCGGAAAGCTTGGCGCCGCACCCACGATGACCATCCGCGGCGTAGGTACACTCAGTAACGACGCCAAGAGCGCACCCTTCATCCTCGTGGACGGAGTGCCGATGGACGACCTCTCACTCCTCAACACACAGGACATTCAGAGCGTCTCCGTGCTCAAAGACGCCGCCTCCACCTCGATCTACGGTGCACGCGCAGCCTTCGGTGTGATCCTTATCACCACCAAATCGGCCGGCAAAACAGACCGCACCACCGTAAACTACACAAACAACATCGCCTGGGAAACACCCACTATCCTACCAAACTATCCCGACGTGCCGACGCAGCTCCGCGCACTCATCGAAGCCAACAAGCGCGCCGGTGAGGAGAGCGAACTCTTCGGTATGTACCTCGAGCAGATGCTGCCGCTGGCCGAACAATGGCGCGACAAGCACAACGGCAAGAAGGCTGGATACCGCGAGATGGTGCTCGGCGAAGACTTTACGCTCGACAAAAACGGCGTCGGCAGCTACTTCGCTGACTGGGACGTGGTGAACATCATGTTCCGCAAATGGCGCCCCTCACAGAGCCACAACATCTCCGTACAGGGCACGAGCGGCAAGACGTCTTATTATATGTCTGTGGGCTACAACCACGACGAGGGCGTCATGAAGTTCTTCCCCGAAAAGCTGAACAAGTGGACCACGATGCTCAACGTCACCACCGACCTCACCGACTGGCTGCAAGTAGGCGCACGCTTCAACTACAGCAATAAGGACATGAAGGGACCGGCCACCCGACGCACCACCTATCAATACCTCTGGCGCTGGGGTAGCTTCTTTGGGCCTTACGGCACCTATCAGGGCACAGACTTCCGCAACGATATCGCCTACCGCAAGCAGGCCGGCGACCATACGGATAACGACTCCTACACGCGTCTCGGCGGCTTCGCCAAGGCTACGCTGGCCAAGGGGCTTACGCTGAACGCGGACTACACCTTCAACCTCCGCAACCGCAAGCGCAAGACGGCCGAAATACCTCTGAAGGGCTGGAACTCGTGGGGCGGTAAGATCAACAACATCGCGTATTACACCACCTCGTCGAACCTCGAGGAGATGTCTGATCTCGATCGCAACTACGTCTTCAACCTCTACGGCAACTACCTGCTGGACCTCCAGAATGCACACCACTTCAACTTCATGCTCGGTGCCAACGCCGAGAGTGGCACGCTGGAGATGCACTCCTCCAAGCGTAGCGACCTGCTGGCTGCAGGCATGCCGGAGTTCAACCTCGCTAACGGCGACCAGTTCGTCGACGGCTCGCATTCGCAGTGGGCTACGGCAGGCTACTTCGGACGTATCAACTACGACTACAAAGGCATCTGGCTGCTCGAGCTCAACGGCCGTTACGACGGCTCGTCACGCTTCCCGGCCAACAGTCGCTGGGCCTTCTTCCCGTCCGTATCGGGAGGCTGGCGCATCAGCGAGCACGCTTTCTTCGAGCCGCTCCGCAGCAAGATCAACAACATGAAGCTGCGCGCCTCTTACGGCGAAATCGGTAACCAAGCCGTGGGCGACAACATGTTCATCTCCACCATCGGCAAGCTGACGGGCACCAATCAAACGGACTGGCTGGCCAACGGTGGCGACTTGGTAGTGGCTTATGGCATGCCGAAGCTCGTCTCCTCCAAACTGCGTTGGGAGCGCATCCAAACGCTCGACGTAGGCGGTGATCTGGGCTTCCTGAACAACGAGCTGAACGTCTCCTTCGACTGGTATCAACGCACCACGCGCGACATGCTCGCACCCGGACGCACCGTTCCGCAAGTGCTTGGCGCAAATCCGCCGTACGTCAACGCCGGTGTGCTCCGCACCCGCGGTTGGGAGCTGAACATCGACTGGCGCCATCGCTTTGGCGAAGTCACGGTTTATGCCAATGCCAACATGGGCGACTTCATCACCACCATCGTAGAGTGGGACAACAACACGAAGCTGCTTAACAGCAACTACAGCGGCAAGCGCTACGGCGACATCTGGGGCTTCGAGACGGATCGCTACTTTACGAAGGAGGACTTCAATGCCGACGGCACCTATAAGTCTGGCATTGCCTCGCAGAAGGGACTTGAGAGCGGCAAGTTCACCTACGGCCCGGGCGACATCAAGTTCAAAGACCTCAACGGCGACGGCAAGATCGACGGCGGTAAGGGTACGGCTGACGATCACGGCGACCTGAAAGTGATCGGTAACACCACGCCTCGCTATCAGTACGGCTTCCGCATTGGCGGCGAATGGCGCAACTTCGACGTCGACCTCTTCTTCCAGGGCGTAGGCAAACGCGACGTGTGGACACAGAGTGCTTTCGTGATGCCGTTCATGCGTGGTGCCGATGCGCTCTACGCCAACCAGACGAGCTACTGGACGGAGTCTAACCCGGATCAGAACGCGGACTTCCCGCGCCTCTTCCCCGGCAACGCTTCGCGCGGTACGATCAGCGTCTTGGAGCAGGGCCGCAACAACTTCTATCCGCAGACGAAGTACCTCGTTAACATGGCCTACCTGCGCTTCAAGAACCTCACCGTGGGCTATACCCTGCCACAGGAACTCACCCGCAAGGCGCACATTCAGAAGGCGCGCATCTACTTCAGCGGCAGCAACCTGATGGAGATCATCAAGCGCAGCAAAGCTCCCGTCGATCCGGAAGTGAACGACAAGGAAGAGGGCGCCCTCCTCGGCAATGCCACCTGGGGACGCATCGACCCGATGTATCGCACCTTCTCTTTCGGCCTCCAGCTCACGCTTTAATCACCGTTTATACTCTACTTAAAGACGACACATATCATGATGAAAAAGATAGTCATACCCACCATTCTGCTGGCCGCTGCATTGACCTCGGCCTGCAACAGTTTCCTCGACAAAGAGCCGCTCGACATGTTCACCGACGAGAACTTCTGGGAGAGCGAAAACACCGTCTCCGGCTATGCCAACGGTTTCTACGACCAATTCACCGGCTACGGCAACGGCAATTCCTTTGGCGACTTCTACTTCAAAACCCTCTCTGACGACCAGGCTGGCGGCTTTAGCTTCGCCGACTGGACCTTCACCAACGTGCCCGCCAACAGCGCCGAATGGAAAGACGGCTGGGTGGAGATCAGACGTGCCAACATCCTCATCGACCGCGTCGACCGTGTCAACATGACCGACGCCGCCAAGGCACACTGGCGCGGCGTAGGCCGACTGATGCGCGCTTGGCAGTACTACAAACTGGTCCGCGCATACGGCGACATCCAATGGATCGATAAACCCGTCGACTTCCACGACGAGGCCACGCTCTACGCCGCTCGCGAAAGCCGCGACGCAGTCATGGACAAGGTGCTTGAAGACCTTAACTACGCCTGCGAGAACGTGTACGACAACGCCTCGCGCACGACGCTCAATCGCAACGTGGCCTACGCCATGAAGGCCGAAGTCTGCCTCTTCGAGGGCACCTTCCGCAAGTATCGCAAGGCCGAGGACGGCCAGACGGCCCCCGACGCCGCCGGCGCCACACGCTACCTGACCGCCGCCCGCGACGCTGCCGCATACCTGATGTCGAAGAGCTTCAAGTTGAACACCTCCTACCAGGCGAATTACAACGCCATCGACCTGGCCGGCAACCCGGAGATGATCTTCTACAAGGCCTATAAAAAGGACGTCCTGCAGCACTCTCTGGTGGCCTACGTCAGCTCCTCGACGCAGCTCAACGGCATGTCGAAAGACGCCTTCGACGCTTACCTCTTTACCGACGGCAAGCCCGTGGCCCTGACCTCGCTCGACAAGAGCGACGCCGCCCGCGCCATGCCCGTGACGCGCACCGTGGCCGGCAAGACGGTCAACGACACCGTGATGTCCATCAGCCACATCCTCGCCCTGCGCGACAAACGCCTCTCGGCCACCATCGACACGGCCCTCTGCTACGTCGGCCGCGGCTTCACGCGCTACGGCGTCGGCATGGCCATGACCTCCTCCACCGGCTACGGCGTTTCCAAGTACGACAACCCCGCCCTCGTTGAGCGTGATCGCAACCAAACAGGACGCAACTACACGCACGCGCCCATCTTCTGGCTCTCCGTCGTCTATCTGGAGTACGCCGAGGCTTGCGCCGAGCTGGGTTCCATCACGCAGGCCGACCTCGATCGCAGCGTCAACCTGCTCCGCGACCGCGCCGGACTGCCACACCTCAACGTCAATCCCGGCTTCGACGACCCGGCAAACAAGGCGGGCGTCAGCTCACTCATTTGGGAGATCCGCCGCGAGCGCCGTTGCGAGCTGATGTTCGACAACGACTTCCGCTACTGGGACCTCATCCGCTGGCACCAGCTCGACCGCCTCGACTCGTCTACGCACCCCGACATCCTGAACGGCGCCAACATCTCGGCCGACGTGACGGACAAGCTCGTGACCCGCTCAGGCAACTACGTCAACGGCTCGAAGGGCAAGACTCGCACCTACGACAAGAAACATTACTGGTACCCGATCCCCTCGGATCAGATGGATCTGAACAAGCAATTGAAGCAGAATCCGGGCTGGTAAGGCTTCACATCGCAGCGCATCGGCTGCGAGCCCATATCCCCTGAGCGCGCTTTTTAACACGCGCTTTTTGTAACCACTTTTATAACATTTGACTCCGGCGGGACGCACCTGTGACAGGTCCGTCCCGCCTTTTTTTACGTCCCTCCCC
>CALHPT010000163.1 GCA_938036405.1 uncultured Tannerella sp. | reverse complement strand
ACTCTGAAACGCACCACGTTTTTCACTTCCATCTTAAATGGAACTCCGAAACGCGTCACGTTTTGCACCTCCATCTTAAATGGAACTCCGAAACGCGTCACGTTTTGCACTTCCATCTTAAATGGAACCCTCAAACGCACCACGTTTTTCGGCCGTTAGGGTAGGGGCGTATCGCATACGCCCACCAAATGGCCCCGCAGGGGACAAAGGGTTGTCCGGTCGATCAATTTTCAGGGTTATTCGTTCCATAGATGGAACGTCTGGAGGGCGTATGCGATACGCCCCTACACTGGTACCTCCAAACGCACCACGTGCGGGGGTACATTTTGATATCGATCCCCGAACCGCGCGGCGTACGGGGCATATATGGGTCTTGGGGATTGAAAACGGGGCACAAAAAAAGGACGCCCCCCGGAAGGAGGCGTCCCCAAAACACATAAATGCAGCTAATATCACATTAGCTATTCCCTTTCTTATCGCTCTACGACCACGCGACCGGCACGGGTGCGGGCTTGCACATTGGCGTCGTACATGGCTGCACAACGAATGGCCGGGAGGACAAACGAGCCGGCGTATGAGGCCTGCAAACGTACGCGGAACGTTTTCGTTTCGCCCCTCTTCAGGTCGAAGTAAGTCAGTACGCGGTCGTCGCGGATATCTCGGTAAGTGTAGGATGCGGCCGAGGCGCCCTGTTCGACGGCTTCCGGCGTGATAAGCCTCTCATTGTAGATCTCCCAACCGGAGGGCACGATCTGAGTAAGCGCCAGATTGGTGTAGTCAGCCACTGCCGAGGTGTTAGAGATCTTCACCACGGCCACGAGATCCGTTCCTTGCTGCAGACGGTCCACCGAAAGGGCGCGCCCCGCCATATCCGTATAGGTGACCTCCATACGCAGGCCTTCGGAAACGGCTGGCAGGGAGTCGCGAAGGGGGATCATTTTCGTGGTGAGGCTAACGTAGAGCTGCCCCTTGCCATTATTTTTCACCGAGACGACTCCTATGGGCAGGAGTGTCGGTAACTCGCGGCGGAAGAGGGCCTTCTGACTGTTGATAGTCGGTTGCTTGACGCCGTTCAGGCTCCAATCGAAGAGGAGGCTGCCAGAGGTGCGCTCGGCCAGCCTTCCCAGGGCCAAGAGAGCGTAAGCCGTGGACTGGGTCGTGAACGATCGCTCCGCGGTAAGGCTTTGCGACACACGCCGAGCCTGCTCAAACGCCTCCCGATCACGTCCCATCAGCACGAGTGCCTCTAAGATCATCGCCTGATCACGCTCCGCCGATCCGTACGTCGGGTTGCTCCAATCGTAAGTCGCCACCGCAACGGGGAGTTTGAATATTAATTCGTTAGCAATGTTCGGCTTGCCCGCCAAAGCGTACGCTGCGGCGAGGCGCCACCGCGCCTGCATCGAGAGGGTGCGGTTTTCGCGCAATCGGTTCATCGCCCCCAGCTCGGGAGCACCCGCTAAGGCGAGGGAGTAGAGGCGATAAGCCTGGACAAGGTCTCCCTGATCGATCGCATACCGTGAGGGCGCCTTGGCAGCCGGCTTCCACCCCTGTGCAGCCCGTCGCTGATACGATTTCCATCGGTTCATCGTGCTAGCGTTCACCTCGTAGCCTTTTTCGCGGGCTAAGGTGAGGAAGCAACCGACGTACGACGTCACCCATTCGTCCTCTTGCATGTTGCCAGGCCAATAGACGAACGCGCCGCCGGGCAATTGTCGGCCATAAAGGTCTTGGATGGCGCGGCGGACATTCTCACGGATGGTGGTCTCCTCTTGCTTGTCCAGCTCCTTGAATGCACCGATATAGAGGAGCGGTAACGAGCACGAAGTGACCTGTTCTGAGCAGTAGTGTGGGTAATCGTAGAGGAAGTCGAAGCGTCTACTCAAGTCGGGAGAGGGGATGCGGGCCACTTCGAGGCTTGCCCAGCCCTCGGATGAGCCTCCGAAGCCGTTTTGATAGGCCAATAGGCCGGTGGATCCGGCAGCGATGAGGCGGCTGTCAATTCTTACCATGGGGGGATTGGGATTGCGGACGCCGATCTCGATCGTCTCCTTGGAGGAGTGGCCATTTCCGGTGGCGGTGACGGTCACTCGTTCGATGCCAGTGGCCATGCCCGATCGGAGTTTGAAGAACACCGGTTTATCGCCCGGAGCCGTGAACGTGACGGACTGGCTTGAGCCGTCGGTAAGGCGCAACTTGCCCGTGGTTTCCACTTTCACGGTCACGTTTTTCACGCTGTTTTCCATCGCGAAGACATTCACGGGGAAAAGAATCTCCTCATCCGTGCTCACGACGCGAGGCAAAGACGAAAGAACCATCAACGGCGCACGCACAGCCACCCTTTTTTCGGCACGTCCATACGCCCCTTCCTGTCCGGCCACTACCATGACGCGAACAGATCCGATATAAGGCGGGAGTTTGAGCTTATGCGTCTGCGTTTCTCCCTTCTTCAGCTCAAACGGCCCAAGAAACTTCACGACAGGCTTAAACCGGTTGGCTTTCGACTCTACTGGGCGCAGGGACTCGTCGCCCCCGACGCTGAAGAGGGATCCCAGACGGCCGGCATAGGCTCCCATGACGAAATCGTACATATCCCAAGTGCGAATACCGAGCGCCTCGCGGGCGTAGAAGGTCTTCCAGGGGTCGGGAGTCTGAAAATTGGTCAGGTCGAGGAGTCCATCGTCCACAATAGCCAGCGTGTAGGTCATCGGGCGGCCTGATTGCTCTTTGACTTGCACGGTGAAGTCCGCTTCGGGCCTCAACACATCTTGCATCATGATCATCGGCTTCAGGATGGAATTTTTATGGGTCACGAAGACGGGCATCACGCCGTACATACGGATCGGCAGATCGTTAGCAGTCTGTGCGTAAGGCTGGATGAGGGTAATGTGGAGGTAGACATTGGGCGCCATGCCCTCGGTGACCTTAAAACTGTATTTCGTATCGCCCGAGGCGGCCATGTTGACCCATTCACGATGGAGCACTTCCGTACCATTTTCAATGGCGACCAATGCGCGTCCACCGGTAGAGGCGGGAATGATGGCGGTGGCCGTTTCACCCACCTCGTAAGACGATTTATCGAGCGCGAAGGCCAACATTTTGATGCCGTTAGGGTCAGATTTGTTCGAGCGACCACGCCATTCGGGCCAATCCACGTAAATCGTGCCGCCCGTGGCATGTCCACCCTCGCGATCCTTGATATACACCAAATAGCGCCCCCATTCAGGATAGTTGACTCGGAACGGGATCACGGCTTTGCCGCTTCCCACCGTGTTGATAGTGCCCGCCGCGACGGGGACGATAGATGAATTGTTGAGATAGGAGGCAAACGTTTCGTCGTCATGCTCCCACCACCAGCTCCAGTTCACTTTGTAGATCTTGTATTCCAGTCCTTGGCGGTTGATAGGCTTGCCCTCGGGCGAGAGGGTGACGACCTCGAACTGGTGGTCGCGATCCGTCTCGAGCGTTTGGCCTTGGTCGAAGTTGCCCAGCTTGACGCCGACGTAAACGGGGAACGGAGAGTAGGGGAGGCTCTGAGTGAAGATGCTGGCGTCGCCTCCAGGTTCGTAGACTCGGCAAGTGAGGTTGGCTTGCAGCAATCCCGGAGCGTCGGAAGCCGTCGGGAGGTTGGCCAGGAAGGACGCTTTTCCCACATCACTCAGTGTGCCGTCGAAAAGATCCGTTGTGCCGGAGTCGAAGCTGGCTGCGGGATTGTCGAACGTGTACTTCTCGTAGCCTTTGAATTGCGTCGGCGCCTTCGTGAGGGACATCTCTACCTTAGCTTTCAGGTTACGCGCCACGGCTCCGGTCAGCCAAGCCGATTCAATGTTCACCGGCACCGGCATCGGCGACACCTGCAATACTTGGGAGGGCAAGGTGAGGTTAATCTTGAGGCGGTTAGGCTTCACGGTCTCGATCCGGAGCGATTTGTGGAAGCTGGCACCGCCTACCTTCACGTAAGCGTTCCAAAGTCCGGTGGGGTCATTGGCCTGGGTGGGAATATGGAAGACGTACATGCCGTTCAAACCACTTGCGGAGATCTGTTTCGTGTAGAATTGGCCACGCGGATTGAAGATCTCTATCGAAACGGGGTGATTTTTGGGGATGCGTTGCTCACGGTCTTCCAGCATGAAGGTCACGTGGAGGGTGTCACCTGGCCGCCATACGCCCCGCTCGCCATAGATGAAGCCTTTCAGCCCGCGTTGAGTCTCCTTTCCGCCGACGTCGAAGCGGCTAAGCATGTTCTCCTCCCCGTCCACGAGTCGGAGGTAGCCTTTTTGCTTGTCGGGAGCGGTGGCCACGAGAGCGAAGGGCTTATTTTTCGTTTTGATTTCGGCAAAGCCGTTGTCGTCGGTCTTTGCACTGCCTACGGGCTGCAGTTGGAAGTTGTAAGCCGTCACTTCCACGCCGGAAAGAGGCTTCGTGTCGATCAGGTTAGAGACTGCCACCCAGAGGGTATTGCTCGCATTGGCCTTGACGATGAGCCCTAAGTTCGAGGCAAGGACGTTCGTGGCCGCAATACGGTCTGACGACATATAGTAGCTGGCCGAGCAGGGGTTGTCGCGCTCTTCCCACTCGTAAGTGCTCCAGTCGATGTCCGCGCCTTCGTAGTAGTAGGTCTGTGGCTTGTCCCACGTCTCCTCGTCTTTGTCTGTCAATTCATTTTCATCCAGGCGCGTCATGCCCGTGGGGCCTAAATTGCGCGCACCACCCTCCACGCTGTCGCAGGGATAAGCTGAATACTCGCGCTTAAACGAAAGCACGACGCGATAGATAGCTCCCGGCTCCTGGCGGATGAGTTTGCTGAGGTCGATGAAGTAGTTATCCCAGTTGTGAATGTCTTTCGTGGCGTCGCTGTCGAGTCTGAGCATCTTGCGATAGACGAGTCGCCCCGTGCGTCGAAGCTCCGTCGACGAGGAAGCCTCGAGCGAGTTGTCCTGGAGGAACATCAGGACATTGCGTTCGAAAATGCGGATGATTTTCAGGTCTACCGCGTAGAGGTTAACGGCGCGGAAAGGCAGGATGAGCTGTTCCGCATTCGGCATGATCGTTCCCTCGGACAGGAATTCCACTTGCGGATTGAGCGACTTCACCTCCAACCGCACGGACGCCGCTGTCGTCAATGCGTCACCCGCCACGCTGCGCAGCGCACCGTCTACCTCGATGGCGACAGCCTTCAAATCGCTCCGCCGCTCGAAGAAAAGTCGCACTTTGTTGTCTTGCACCTGGCAGGTGTACGATATGGCGCCCTCGGATCCCCCTTCGCCGGCTCGCAGCGTGACTAATCCGTTCACGTCTTGCGTCGTGGAGACGGGGGCGGAGAAGGTCAGGCAGACGCCACTCTCCGGCTCGTCGATCATCTCGGCTTGCATCAGCTTGAAAGGCTGCTTCACGCCGGGGATGGTGGCTCGGAGTGTCTCCTTACGGCCTGCGCTGAAGTTGCCGCCGTCTATGGTCACCACGAGCTCCGTGTCCGCCTCTTTTTTCGCGATCTCCGACACGGTGAAGCGATACACGTGCGCGTCTTCCGTCCTTGTGACCGTCACCTTGGGCTTGTCGCCGTCGTGTTTGGCTGTCACCATCTTCGCCACATCGTCCGCCTTCGGAGCTTCGCTGAATCGGAGCTCGCCGGATACGGTCACGCGGTCCGGGGCCGAAGCTGCAATGTCTGTCGAGGTGATACGCGCCGTAAAGTCGCGCTCTTGCACACGGAAGGAGAAGCGAAAATCTTCCATCTTCTTCTCCACTTTCATCACGCGCCCCAGTCGGAAGGTGGCGTTGTAGAGTATTCCCGGGCGAAGTTGCCCGGAGTCAGGCACGAACTCGATCGTACGATTGTTAGCCCAATACGTCTTGCCCTTCAGGCCGGGAGAGAAGTCGAAGAGATCTTCCTTCACCTCCTCGCCCATCTGTACGATCTGTTGTTCTTCTGTCAATTCAATGCGTATCGTCCCATCCGAGCTGATCACACCCCCTGTGTAGGCGGAGATGTAGGGCGCAAATTCGATCGGAGGCGTAAGATCCCGGTTTTGCCGGCACGACACGATGGCCAGAGCCATGGCCGTGATCACCATAAGTAAAAAAGTCCGTTTCATAGAGTCAGTGAGTTTGTATGTTTATAATCGGATTGTTTGATAAGCTCGGTGTAAAGAAGAAAGAAAAAGGGGAGATCCTTAAAGTTGGTTCACAAAGATATTTTTCTTTGGATGAACTGAGAGGGAGGGGGGAGCAAATTGTGCCAGCGGCCTCGTCATGCGACATGCCAGCGTCACTTTTGACCCAGCGGCCCCGTCATGCGACATGCCAGCGTTACTTTTGATCCAGCGGCCCCGTCATGCGACATGCCAGCGTTACTTTCGACCCAGCGGCCCCGTCATGCGGCATGCCAGCGTCACTTTCGACCCAGCGGCCCCGTCATGCGACATGCCGGGGCGTCAGGGACGCCTGCCAAGTTTGCCAGGTACCCGGCCTAACTTCCCTGCCTCGGCAGAGGCCGTCAGGGACGCTTGCCAAGTTTGCCAAGTACCCGGCCTAACTTCCCTGCCTCGGCAGAGGCCGTCAGGGACGCCTGCCAAGTTTGCCAGGGGCGTCTGCGGACGCCGGCGAATTTGGCCGGGTACGTGCAGGGGGCGGGTATCCGGCCAGCTTCCCTGCCTCGGCAGAGGCCGTCCGTAGACGCCCAGCGGACTGGCATGCAACATGCCGGCGAGGCCTATTTTGATGTTTTGCGCACGCTTTCATCACGCCATTTGTGCGACCGAGATCTTGTCCGATTGTGAGGGCAAAATTCCGCAGGTAAACAATGCGTGTCGATACATAATGCGACCTGTTTTTCATGGGGTAATATCCGCATGCCTGTCATTTGCCTCCGCAGATGCCCCCCACCATAAATCAAACTGCCGCTTAGCTTTGCGCCTCCAAATTTCCAGAGAGTAAGAAGTGACAATAGGACAATGGAAGGATTCACAGATAACAGACCAAACAAGAACCCCCGCATGAAGCATCTATTTATCGGCGCCTTGGCGCTGCTCGTCGCCCTACATGGGGGCGCAGCCTACGGGCAAAAAGCAAAACAGAAACAAAAGTCGGCTGCAGTCAATGTGCTGGCTAACGACACGCGCGTCTTCAAGGTCGACCCGGCGATCGATGTGCAGGGCGTGCGCTTCAAAAACCGCTTCGGGATAGAGTTGGCCGGCCACCTCTACATGCCCAAAGGCTATGAGGCATCGAAGCGATACCCCGCCGTGGCCGTCTGCGGGCCCTTCGGGGCGGTCAAGGAGCAGGCCTCCGGACTCTATGCTCAGGAGTTGGCATCGCGCGGCTTCGTAGCCCTGGCTTTCGACCCCTCGTTCACGGGCGAGAGCGGCGGCGAGGTGCGCAGCGTGGCCTCGCCAGACATTAACACGGAAGACATCGGCGCGGCCGTGGACTATCTGACACGCCTGCGCAACGTCGACGCCTCGAAGATCGGCCTCTTGAGCATCGGCGGATGGGGCGGCATGGCCGTCAATGAGGCGTCGGTCGATACGCGCGTCAAGGCCACCGTCGTCTGCTCCTTCTACGACATGAACCGCCTCTTTGCCGACGTCTACTACACGGCCCAAACCGACGATGCGCGCTACGAGGAGCTACGCCGGCTGAGCGCCCAGCGCACCCGTGACGCCCAGACAGACACGCACGAAGTGGCGGGCGACAACCTGGATCGTGTCGCTGTCGACGCCCCGCGTTACATGCGCGACTTCCAGGCTTACTACAAGTCGGGCCGCGGCTTCCACAAACGCTCGGTGAACTCCACAACCGGCTGGACGAAGACAACGCCCCTCGCCTTCATCGGCTCGCCGCTCTGCTCGCGGGTGAACGAGATCCGCAGCGCCGTGCTCATCGTCCAGGGCGAGAAGTCGCATACGCTCACCATGGCCGAGACGCTCTTCCAACGCCTCAAAGGCTCGAACAAGGAGCTTTACCTCGTGCCCGGCGCTTACCATATCGACCTCTTCGACGACATGAAGCGTATCCCCTTCGAAACCATCGATCGCTTCCTCAAGGAATATCTGAAATAGGGTAGTCGCAAGTCGTACAACCCACCCCAACGAGACGCTACAACCACCTATATAATTATGAGAACATACAATCTGATAATCGCAGGACTCCTGATCCTGCTTGGCGCAACGTTCGGCTGCACGAAATCCGAACATTTCATCACAGACGCCGCTTACCGCGCTCGCGTGGAGGCGGATTTCAAAACGAAACGAGAGGCCTTCGCCGACTCGTCGCTCTTCGCCATCTTCCAAACGGATATGACGCAACCCGAGCGCGAGGCGATGGAGTTCCTCTATGCCTACATGCCTATCGGCGATGTGGCCGACTACGACGGCTCGTTCTACCTGCGCAACGTCCGGGCGGCTTTCACAGCCCGCGACGAGATGCCGTGGGGGCGACAGATCCCGGAAGACATCTTCCGCCACTTCGTCCTGCCCATCCGCGTCAACAATGAGAATCTGGACGAGAGTCGCACCGTCTTTTTCGACGAACTGAAAGATCGCGTGCGGGGACTCTCGCTGCGTGAGGCCGTCCTAGAAGTAAACCATTGGTGTCACGAAAAGGTGATCTACACGCCCTCCGACGCCCGTACCAGCTCGCCGCTCGCCTCCGTCTGCACGGCCTACGGTCGATGCGGCGAAGAGTCCACCTTCACCGTGGCCGCCCTGCGCGCCGTCGGCATCCCCGCGCGGCAGGTCTACACGCCCCGCTGGGCACACACGGACGATAATCACGCATGGGTCGAGGCGTGGGTCGACGGCCGCTGGTACTTCTTCGGCGCCTGCGAGCCCGAGCCGGCGCTCAATCTGGCTTGGTTCAACGCCCCGGCTTACCGGGGGATGCTGATGCACACGAAGGTGTTCGGCTACTACGACGGACCGGAGGACGTGATGGAACGCACAGCCTGCTACACGGAGATCAACGTGATCGACAACTACGCCCCGACGGGTCGCACGACGGTCACGGTCACCGGCGCCGACGGCAAACCGGTAGAGGGTGCGCTCGTAGAATTCCAGCTCTACAACTACGCCGAGTTCTTCACCGTAGCGCGTAAGCAGACCGACGCCGAGGGTCACGCCGCACTGACGGCTGGCAAGGGCGACATGCTCGTTTGGGCGTCGAAAGACGGGCGCTACGGCTTCCGCAAAGTGACGTTTGGCAAGGACGACGCCGTGACGATCGCCTTGGAGCACACGCCAGGCGATACGGCCACCGTAGAGATGGACATCGTGCCCCCGATCGAGGGCGCCATCCCGCCGGAGCGTGACGTGACAGACGCTGAGAAGGCCACCAACGCAAAGCGTATGGCCGAAGAAGACAGCATCCGTAACCAATACGTGGCCACGTTCTACAGCGACACGATGAGCGTCGTGTTGGGCCGTGTGCTCGGTCTGCCGGAGCTGAATGAAGTGCGTACGATCATGCCCAAAACACGTGGCAACCACGCCGAGATCGAGCACTTCCTCCGTGAGGCACAGCATGCCGGCAAACTGGAGGACGCGCTGTTTCTGCTCAACGTCATCTCGGAAAAAGACCTCCGCGATACGCCTGCAGACGTGCTGATGGACCACCTGAACAACACGCCGCAGATCCCCGAGAATCTCTACGAAAAGGAGACGGTGCCCACGAAAGCACCATCGGTCTACAGCAGCCTCGTTCACGCTTACGTCATGAATCCGCGCGTATGGAACGAGTATCTGACGCCCTACAAGAAGTTCTTCGCCGAACGCATCGACACAGCGCTGGCCACGGCCGCATGTCGCAATCCGCAAGCCCTCGTGGACTGGGTGAAGAAGAATATCGCTATCCGGAACGACCTCAACCCGCAATACATTTCGATTATGCCTACGGGCGTTTGGCGAGCTCGCATTGCCGACACGTATTCGCGTAACATCTTCTTCGTGGCCATGGCGCGCAGCCTGGGCATACCTGCACGGATCGAATTGATGACGGGCAAAGTGCAGTACTACAATCACGGATGGCAGGATGTGAACTTCGACGCCGATCAACAGAAGAACGCGCCGCAGGGTATGCTCACGGCCAGCTACTCCCCTACCCCGTCGCTCGACAATCCGAAATACTACAGCCACTTCACTATCGCTCGATTACGTGACGATGCGCAAACGCGTACGCTTGACTTCGAGTCGCAGGAGGGCAAGGGCGATACGTGGCAAGACTTGCTTTGTGCTCCGGCATCGCTCCGACTCGACTGTGGCCATTACATGCTTGTCAGCGGCACCCGTATGGCCAGCGGCAAGGTGTTGGCACGGCTTGTCTTCTTCTCCATCCGCGAGGGAGAGACTACCAACGTGCCGCTTATCATGCGTGCAGACACGACGGATATTAGCGTGATCGGTAACATCGACGCTGAGGCGAAATTCACAGACGAGAAGGGCGCGGCAGTCTCCATTCTTTCGACTACGGGACGTGGGTACTTCATCGTAGGCCTTCTCGGTGCGCGACAGGAACCGACGAATCATGCGCTGCGCGATATTGCCCGTCTGAAGGCCGACTTTGACGGTTGGAACCGCGGCATGGTGCTCCTTTTCAAGGATAAGGCGTCGTTGGATGGCTTTGACAAAAACGAATTCGGTGCGCTACCGGGCACGATTACGTGGGGCGTCGACACGGACGGTTCCATGACGCGTATGATTGCCGAAGCCATGAAATTGAGGAATACGAACGACCTGCCGATTTTCATCATCGCCGACACGTTCGGTCGAGTGGTGTTTGTATCGCAGGGCTACACGATTGGCTTAGGTGAGCAGATGATGCAGGTGGTGCGGAAGCTGTAAAACGTAGGCCGACACAAGTCTGACGTCTTCAAACGAAAGCCGGGTACACGGGCGGGATTCCTCGATTCGTGTACCCGGCATTTTTTTGTCCTTACGTGTACCGGCGAAATAAGTTGGAATAAAAATGAGCCTACACACGGCGCCGCAGCTCCTCCAGGACTCGGATTTTGCACCTTACGCGTCGTTTGAGGTAGCGTAAGATTTTGCGATCGCACTTCCAGACTGTCAAATAGGCACAAAAGGGCCGGATACGCGTCGAGAAAACTCGCTGGTATCCGGTCCTTTTTTCGTTTTTGCAGTTCGCTATTCGTCTGTTCTGCTATCGCTTGAAACGGAAGCTAATGAGGAACTCCGACGGGCGGAGGCGATCGGTACGCGTGTAGGTGTTGATGGCGTTGTAGCCCGTGACGACGTAAGAACGACGGTTCAGGATGTTCGTCCAGTCCAAACTGACGGTCATGTGAGGGAACGAAAAACGCAGACCTAAGTCGGCGAAAAAAAGATTCGTAGCCGACGCATCGGGGGTGTGCGTGAAATAATGTTGGAGGGTGGTGGTGAATGAAAGACGCGAAGTGACTCCCCAATAGGTGTACAGCCGATGATCGAGGAAGGGGATGTAACGATCTACGGAGTTCCGATCGAGGCTGACTCCGGAATACGACAGCGACGCAATGTAATCGAAATTTAAGTTCCTCCGGGCGTTCCATTTCAAAGAAGGCGAGAGTGTGAACTGGTGATTGACGTAGTCGATGACAGCTCCCTGCTGCTCTAAGGTCGATGCGTTGCGAGCGTAAGTAAGTTGCAAGCCTGCGGTAAGGGAGAGGCGCGTCAAGAGACGAGTTGCCGAGAGCGTGTGAGAGCTATATGCGCCGCGTTGATCAAACGGACGCAGCCAGGAGAAGGTGTAGAAATCGCGAATGAGATATGCCGAAATCAAGTTACCCCGATAACGAGAAAAATAAGCCATGTAAGAGAGATTGAAGAAGTGCGCGAGATCCTTGACGGAGATGTCGAAGTCGAGCACGTCCGAAATGCTACGCTGTTCACGGTCGGCACCCCGCGTGAGCAGGTTATAACGCTCCATGATGTAGCCCGTGAGTCGATCGTCCAGGTCGCCACGACTCAGATTGTGCCCCCAACGACCGCTCATCTTAAATGCCGCCGAGGGTTCGTAGCTGAGACGTACCGTGGGGTTGATGTGCAGATCGTTATCGGTGTTCCCGGCATACGTCGTCTGCCGTTGCTCCAGCGTTGCAGACGACGTGAGTGTCCAGGGGCCATATAAGAATCGATAAGAGGGCGCGGCGTATAGTTGCCACAGGCGCCAACGAAGATGATTGGTGTAGGGACCCTCCACCGACTCCAGTTCGGGTTGCAATTCGGACCTCATGGATTGCCATTTCCATGCCGTTCCCGTTTTGAGGTCGAGCGTATGTGCCCCGGAGTGGAAATTGAGTGTCAGATACGTGTCGCTACTCCCCCCCTCATAGCTTACGGATTGGCGAACGGACTGCACGCTAAACAGGGGCAGCGTATCGCGCGCGGAAACGGTAAGCCACTGAGGCATACGTATAAATTCCGATTCATTTCCGAATCCAAGCGCCACGCCACCGATCATCCGCGAAAGTTTCAGGTTGTTCTTCATTAATGTGCGTGGCAAATCCATCCGCTGCTGCATGGGGCGACCCTCGGCAGCTACATCGGCGCGCGCATCCTTCCAATGCACCTCGGCGCTGAGCTTATTTTCCAAAAAGTAACGCGACTTATTGGCCGTTATGGTCCATTCGCCTTCCAATTGATGACGTCGGACGATCTGCGAGGTGTAATCGCTGATTGTGAACGTACGTCCGGGCGCCAATTTGTACTCCGTTTCGAGGGTACGGCTGCGCGACTCCCGTTCGTAGCCGTAATTGAGATTCAAACGCAAGTCCACGTCGTCCGCCAACCGCCAAAGTTGATTCACGGAGGCGATAGCAGACCTGTTGAAGCGTGCTCGATCGCGAACGAAGAAGGCCGACGTCATCGTGAGGGGAGAAAGTCGATCCGGAATGCCCTCCAAAGTAGCCGGATTAAAGACTTTGGCGCCCAAGGAATGGATCCGCAGCTCCATGGCAATGTCTCGCCCCGTATTATTGGCCTTGGCGACGATCAGGGTCTGGTTTCGACGCGCAAAACGGGCCGGCGTGATCGTCGCGTCGTAGAGTATCGGAAAACCGCCCAAACCGAAGTCACCCGTGAGGAGCCATTTGGCGCGCGAATGCTCCTTCAGCCGAATGTTAAGTGCCGCCTGATCAGGATCTGTGCGTCCACGCATCATTTTGATCGGCTCATGATTTTCGTAAACCTGTACGGAAGCGATGTCAGATGGCGAAAGATTTTTCGTAGCCAGTGAATAGCGATTTCCAAGCAGATTCAAATCTTCGATATAAAAACGGCTGATGGGTAAGCCCTCATATTTGACGAGTCCGTCACTACGGACTTCAATGCCAGGCATTCGCTCGAGCACTTCGGCCAGCGTCTTGTCTTGCGGCCGTGAAAAATTCGACATAAAGTAGGTCACCGTATCTCCGCGGCGTCGTATGGGCGCGGCCTCGACCTTCACTTCGCGCAGCTTGACCGAAGTCTCGCGCAAACGCAGTTCCACCGTGCCTGCATCTGCTCGAACGCTTTGCCGTAGGGCTTCAAAACCTATTCGAGAGGTCGAGACGACGTATTCCGGACCTCCGTCTTTCGGGAGGTCGAGTGTGAAAGCGCCATCGTCCTTCGAATAGTCGTAGGAGAGGATTCGCCGACCGTCCGCGCTCATCAGCATCACATAGACATCCGAAAGGGGTTGCCCATTCGTGGCCACACGTGTATGGCCCTTCAATTGCTTTTGCGCATCGGCCCCGGCGACGGTCAGCACAAAAAGTATGGTCCAAAAAAGTAGTCCGCGATTCATCATAAGTCGTTCTTACGCTAAAGTGAGTAATCAAAAAACCTCAGGATGTGTCTTTCGTCTAAAGAAAAGCACAAGCTGAGGTCTGTAAAGTACTTCTTGAAAAGTAAAAGCTATTTCTCCAATGGGATATACTCTCTTTTCATCACAGGAGCAGATGTGGGATTACCGTTTTCATCAAAAAATTCTGGATGTGACCCCTTCTCAAAATCTCCAAAGGCTATTGCATCCTCGTGATACAATCGCTCATATTCCAAATAGGTCTTCTTCGATATTTTCTTGTATTCAGTACCTGTATAACCTCCTTTTCCGCCTATCTCGCGATGAATATAAACGATCGGAACTGGATTTGTTAGACGTATAAAGGCGTCCATTTCAAATAGGAAGTAGTGATCGGCATCCGTAGCGCGGGTAATCAATCCCGGGAGGCCCCAAAGTTTCCATGGACCATGATTAAGCGGTATTTCTGGGGTGTAATACACTTCCCAATCATGACCTCGATAATGTGTTGTTGCCCGTTTGCAGATGAATCCTGATATAGTCGCGGTGTCTTCATGCAAAATCC
>CALHPT010000162.1 GCA_938036405.1 uncultured Tannerella sp. | reverse complement strand
TTGAGCCCCGTCTTCCGCTCTTAAGTTTAATAGATTTGGGTGGCAGAGGCTTTACAAAACGATTTTTGTAGAGCCTCTGTTGTTTACTACCCCGACAGGTCGTTAGGGCCCTCCACAGAGAGTGTGATAATCTCCGCTAGGCAGGGGCACGTAGTCCAATTAAAGAGACACTTCAAACAACACTTCTTATGGATACCTCACTACTTTCTTTTGCGCTACTCTGCTTCACATCGTTCTTCACGCTGACTAACCCGCTGGGTACCATGCCGGTCTTTCTGACTATGACGAACGGTATGGACGAGCGTCAGCGCCGTGCCATAGTGCGTCGTGCCACTATCGTGGCTTTTATTACGGTGCTGGTCTTCACCTTCTCAGGCCAATTCCTCTTCAAATTCTTCGGCATTTCCACGAACGGCTTCCGTATAGCCGGTGGCGTAATCATCTTCAAAGTCGGGTTTGATATGCTTCAAGCGCGCTACACCTCGTTGCGCCTCAAAGAGGAGGAAATCAAGACCTACGCTAACGACATCTCTATCACACCGCTGGCCATTCCCATACTCTGCGGCCCCGGCGCCATCGCTAACGCCATAGTATTGATGCAAGACGCTCACACACTTGAGATGAAGGGGGTTCTGATCGCCGTGATCGCCTTTATCTATCTCTTCGCCTACATCATCCTCGGCTTCTCCACTCGCCTAGTGCATTATCTGGGAGAAACCGGGAACAACGTCATGATGCGACTTATGGGCCTGATACTGATGGTCATCGCTGTGGAGTGTTTTGTGGGTGGTGCCCGGCCGATCCTGGTTGAAATCTTGCGAGAAGGCCTCAGATAGCTGCGTCCAGACGCTGAAACCCTCGTTACAGATTGTTGTCGAGGCGTTTTTTCTGCGGTTACACCCTCATCCCCTGAGGGGATAGGGGTGTAATCGTGAAAATGGCTCCCATCATGCGAGGTGATGGGGGTGTATTACTTTTGCCGCGCCTTGATTTCAAGGTATATTCATGCATCAACCCATGCGCTGGCCACGGCTCAGACCCTCCGGACGCAACTTTTCCCCACAAAAACGAAACGATGACAATGAGATTTTTCCATCGATGGCAGACGATTCTGATAGGCCTTCTTGCCACCATCACGTTCAGTACTTTCGGGCAGAACGTACACCTGAGCGACGCCGCTGAGATCAGCCTCCTAACCTGTTCGCCCTCCGATGAGGAGGCCTACACGCTCTATGGCCACACCGCCATCCGGGTGCGTGACCCTCACCCTGCGAGCGACTCTACCCGCCCGATAGACTTCGTATTTAACTACGGTCTCTTCGACTTCTCCAAGCCTAATTTTATCTACCGCTTCGCCCGCGGCGAGACGGACTACATGCTTGTCGGAAACGACTTTGAGCAGTTTCTCGCTGAATACCGTGCACGCGGCAGTGAGGTCTGCGAGCAGACGCTCTCACTCGACTCCGCCGAGCGGCAACGCCTCTTGGACGCTCTATTGGAGAACGCCCAGCCGGAGAATCGCACGTATCGCTACAACTTCTTTTTCGATAACTGTGCGACACGCCCGGCCACGATGATTGAGCGCGCCGTCAACGGATCTATCGTTTATGAGGAGCGGCGCGAGGTGGAGACGTTTCGCGACCTGATCAACGGCTGCACTCGTCGTCACCCTTGGCTTACCTTCGGCTGCGACCTCGTGGTGGGCGCTCCCGCCGATCGGCCGATGCACCTGCGCGAAGCGTTCTTCATTCCTGAGCGGCTGCGCGAGTCGTTCGACGGCGCATGGATCATCACGCCCGACGGATCGAAGCGTCGTTTCGTCGCCTCTACCCGCCTGCTTTCGGAGCGTACCGCGCCGGAGGTCGTACCCGATTTTTTCACGCCGCTCATGTGTAGCCTGCTGCTCTTCATCGTCGTAGCGCTACTGACCCTCCTCGAGGTGCGGCGTGAAGCCTCGTTCCGTTGGTTGGACTTCCTACTCTTCTTCGTGGCTGGACTGGCTGGTTGCGTCTTGGCCTTCTTGGCCTTCTTCTCCGTCCACCCCGCTATGTGGCCCAATGTGACGCTCCTCTGGCTCCATCCGCTCCATCTTATCGGCGCCGTTTGTATGGCCGTGAAGCGGTGTAAACGCCTGAGCTATGTGTATCATTTGCTTACATTCGCCGCGCTTTTGGCGGCAGGAGTCGGGTACGTCATCGTCCCGCAACACTTTAATGCCGCCTTTTTCCCCCTGATGCTGACCCTGCTCATGCGCTCAGGGAGATACTTGACAAGAAGAAAGAAAATCCGCTTTGAATAATAGATGAGGAAAATCCTGTCATCCCTGCTTACCCTATTGGCCGTCACTCAGATTCAGGCGCAACAACAGCGTGCGCCCAAGTTGGTCATCTTCATTACAGTCGATCAGTTGCGGGGCGATTACATCGAATATTTCCAACACACCTTTGGCGAGCGCGGCTTCAAGCGCCTGTTGGCTGAGGGTGCCGTCTGCCACAATGTCCGCTACGGCTTCGCCAATCTCAACCAAGCCTCCGCCTTCGCCACCCTCTTCACCGGCGTCTATCCGTCGGTTCATGGCATCACTGGCCTCAGGACCTACAGCTTCGAGACGGCCAAAGAGGTCTCCCAACTCTACGACGCCGACTATCTCGGCAACTTCACTCGCGACAATTATTCCCCCCGCAACCTGCTGGCCGCCACGATCGGCGACGAGCTGAAGATCGTCTCCGGCGGACGTAGCGAGGTCTACGCCATCGCCCCCGACGCCGAAGCCGCCATCCTCTCCGCGGGTCACGCAGCCAACGGCGCTTTCTGGATCGACAACTACAACGGACGTTGGGCCACCACGACGTATTATAAAGGTGTACCCTGGTACGTCGAGAAGTACAACAACGGCAACGAATCCTTGCCCGCCCGACTTGGCACGCGCGTCTGGCAACCTGCCCTATCGGCCGACAAATACGACGCTCTGCCTTGCCTTTCGGGGTCGAACACCTTCCAGTACACCTTCAAGGCCAACACCGCCGGCTGCTACCCCGACCTCAAGACATCTCCCTTCGGCAACGAGGAGGTCAGCCGCCTCTTCAACCAATTCCTCGAATACGGCGCCCTCGGCACCCGCCTCACGCCCGACTTTGTGGCACTTACCTTCTATGCTGGCAACTACCGTGGCATCCGCTATTCCGGTAACACGCGTGAGATTCAAGACCTCTATCACCGCTTAGACAAAGAGTTAGAGCGACTCATCGATGCCGTCGAGAAGAAAGTCGGGCTGCAGCACGTGCTTTTCGTGCTCACCGGTACGGGCCACTTTACGAGCGAGGAGGTCCGCCCCGAAGGCACACGATGGGTCGGCGGCGAGTTCCACTCCAAGCGTTGCATAGCGCTGCTGAATATGTACCTCATGGCTATCTACGGGCAGAAGAATTGGGTGCGCGAGTTCTACAACAATCAGGTCTACCTCAACCGCAAAGCCATCGAGGAAGCTAAGATTGACCTAGGCGAAATACAAGCACGAGCCGCCACCTTTCTGCAGGAGTTTAGCGGCGTGGAGCGCGTTACGACCGACATGACGCTACGCTCCGGTGTGTGGAACGAGGACGTGATTGACCTCAGTCGCGGCACCTATCGCGGCCGTCGCGGCGACCTTATGCTGGCGCTTAGCCCCGGGTGGACAGTCGTCAACGACGACAACGCGAAAGATCGCCCTAAGGTCGTCCGCAATCAGGCCGTACCCACGCCGGTCATCTTCTTCGGGAGCGGTATCAAGCCACAACACATCTATCGTGAAGTCAAGGCCGTCGAGATCGCGCCGACTGTCACGCACGTCATGCGCATCCGATCGCCCAACGCCGGCGAAGCCTATCCGATACCGGAGATCCGGTAAACGGACGCCCCCAACAGCTAAAAACAAATCGTCCCGCTGCGGACGGATGGCACTCTTTTTGCCATATTCCCTCACCTCATTCTCCCCTATACATTTATATAATAGACAACACATCATACACACATGGGATTTAACGAGATACTCACCAAGTTGTTCGGCAATAAGTCGCAACGAGATTTGAAAGAAATAACCCCCTATGTCGACCGCGTGAAGGCTGCCTATCCGGCTATTCAGAAGCTCTCCGACGATGAGCTGCGTGCCAAAACGGCCGACATTCGTCAACGGATTCAGGACTACGTGGCCGAAGACAAAAAGCGCATCGCTGACCTGCGCCAAGGCATCGACGAGAAGGAACTTGAGCAGCGCGAAGCCATCTGGGCTGAGGTCGACGAGATCGAGAAGAAGATCGCTGACCAATACGAGAAGGTACTCGATGAGGTGCTGCCCGACGTCTTCGCTATCGTCAAGGATACGGCACGCCGCTTCGTTGAGAAGGAAGAGATCACTGTCACCGCCACCGACTTCGACCGTGATCTGGCTACGCGCCACGACTTCGTCCGTATCGACGGCGACAAGGCCATCTACCAGAACCACTGGATGGCCGGTGGCAACGAAATCAAGTGGGACATGATCCACTACGACGTGCAGCTCTTCGGCGGCGTTGTGCTCCACAAAGGCAAGATCGCCGAGATGGCCACTGGCGAGGGTAAGACGCTTGTCGCCACGTTGCCAGTCTTTCTCAATGCCCTCACCGGCGAAGGTGTGCACGTGGTCACTGTGAACGACTACCTCTCCAAGCGTGACTCCGAATGGATGGGGCCGCTCTACATGTTTCACGGCCTCTCCGTGGACTGTATCGACAAGTACCAGCCCAATTCCGATGAGCGCCGCAAGGCTTACCTCTCCGACATCACCTTCGGTACGAACAACGAATTCGGCTTCGACTACCTGCGCGACAACATGGCCATCAGCCCGCAAGACCTCGTGCAGCGCAAGCATAACTACGCCATCGTCGACGAGGTCGACTCCGTGCTTATCGACGACGCCCGTACGCCGCTGATCATCTCCGGCCCCGTGCCCAAGGGTGAGGAGCAACTCTTCGACGAGTATCGCTCGAAGGTGGAGACCGTGGTCAATGCGCAGAAGAATCTTTGCACCAAGCTCCTCACCGAGGCTAAGCAGAAGATGAAGAGCGACGACAAGAAGGTGCAGGAAGAAGGCTCCCTGCTCCTCTTCCGATCTTTCAAGGGGTTGCCTAAGAACAAAGCCCTCATCAAGTTCCTCAGCGAGCCGGGCATCAAGACGAGCATGCTCAAGACCGAGGAGTTCTACATGCAGGATAACATGCGCAACATGCACATCGCGACCGACGAGCTCTTCTTCGTGATCGACGAGAAGAACAACAGCATCGAACTTACCGACAAAGGTCTCGACCTGCTGACGGGCAATATGGAGGATCCGCAATTCTTCGTCCTGCCTGA
>CALHPT010000161.1 GCA_938036405.1 uncultured Tannerella sp. | reverse complement strand
GGCTTATTGGCTGGCGCCCGTAGACGCCTCCGCAGACGCCTTCGTGTACCAGCGATAGATGCGGTCGACACCCTCGTCGATCTCGATGCGGTGGTGCCAACCGAGGGCGTGGAGCTTGGAGACGTCGGTCAGCTTGCGGAGGGTGCCGTCGGGCTTGGTGGCGTCGAAGGCGAGGCGGCCGCCATAGCCGACGGTGCGGACGATGAGCCGCGCCAAGTCGCCGATGGTGATCTCGTGGCCCGTTCCGATGTTGATGTGGCAGTTGCGGACGTCGGGATCGGAGCCCTTCAAATCGGCGAAGTCGACATGCTCCATGATGTAGACGCAGGCGTCGGCCATCTCCTCGCTCCAGAGGAACTCGCGCAGCGGTGTGCCCGTGCCCCAGAGCGTGACGGCGTCGGGGGCGATGCCGTACTTGGCGAGCAGGGCGAGCAGCTCCTCGTCCGAGGCCGTGCGGGCGTCGATCTGCTCGACGGGTCGGCGGATGAGGTCGGCGCGGACCTCGTCCATGCAGCCCTCGTGGAGGCAGCGGGCCAGGTGGATCTTGCGGATCATGGCGGGCAGGACGTGGCTGCGCTCCAGGTCGAAGTTGTCGTTCGGGCCGTAGAGGTTGGTGGGCATGACGGCGATGTAGTTCGTGCCGTATTGCAGGTTGAAGCTCTCGCACATCTTCAGGCCGGCGATCTTGGCGATGGCGTACGGCTCGTTGGTGTACTCCAGCGGGGCGGTCAGGAGGGCGTCCTCACGCATGGGTTGAGGCACGTCGCGGGGGTAGATGCAGGTGCTGCCGAGGAAGAGCAGTTTGCGGACATCGTGGCGGAAGCTCTCGCCGATGACGTTCTGCTGGATGCCGAGGTTGCGGTAGATAAAGTCGGCGCGGTAGCGGCTGTTGGCCATGATCCCGCCCACGTAGGCAGCGGCCAGGACGACGTATGCCGGGCGCTCCTCGTCAAAGAAGCGGCGGACGGCAGCGGCGTCCAAGAGGTCGAGCTCGTGATGGGTACGGCCGACGAGGTTCGTGTAACCCTTAGCGAGGAGGTTGTTCCAAATGGCCGACCCGACGAGTCCGCGGTGGCCGGCGACGTAGATTTTGGCTTGCTTATCCATCATGGGTTACTCCTCCTCTTGGGCGCGCAGATAGAGCTTGCGCGTGAAACGCATGTCGTGTTTCACCATCAGGCGGACCAGCTCCTCGAACGAGGTCTTGCGCGGGTTCCAGCCGAGCAGGGTCTTCGCCTTCGTCGGGTCGCCGAGCAACTGTTCTACTTCGGCGGGTCGGAAGTATTTCGGATCTACCTCCACGAGCGAACGGCCCGTCTTGACGTCGATGCCACGCTCATTCAGGCCCTCGCCCTCCCAACGCAGCTCGATGCCGGCCTCACGGAAGGCCAGGGTGCAGAACTCGCGCACGGTGTGCATCTCGCCCGTAGCGATCACGAAGTCTTCCGGCCGCTCATATTGCAGCATCATCCACATACACTCCACGTAGTCCTTGGCGTAACCCCAGTCGCGCAACGCGTTGAGGTTGCCCATGTAGAGTTTGTCTTGGAAACCCTGCACGATGCGTGCGGCGGCCAGGGTGATCTTACGGGTGACGAAGTTCTCACCGCGGCGTTCGCTTTCGTGGTTGAAG
>CALHPT010000160.1 GCA_938036405.1 uncultured Tannerella sp. | reverse complement strand
TACTTATGTGGTTAGTAAAATCTTCCGTCGGGAAAAAGTTGGTGATGAGTATCTCCGGGCTTTTCTTGATCTTCTTTCTGTTGTTCCACTTATCGATGAACGTGGCGGCCGTCTTCTCAACGGACGCCTATAACATGATCTGTGGACTGTTGGGCGCGAATTGGTACGCAGTGGCCGCAACCGTTGTATTGGGCGGCTTCGTGGTGCTCCATTTCGTTTATGCAACGATGCTGACGCTGCAAAATCGCAAGGCTCGCGGTAACGATCGCTATGCGGTCAACACCCGTCCGGCGGGCGTAAGCTGGGCATCGCAAAACATGTTCGCCATCGGCGTGGTTGTGATCGGCTTCATGTGCCTTCACCTGTGTCAGTTCTGGCACAAGATGATGTTCGCCGAACTCGCCGGACACCACGAAGTGGCGTTGGGCGGCCAGATGGTCTCTCCGCAAGACGGAGCCGCCTTCATCCGCTACTACTTCAGCCAGCCCCTCGTGGTTCTGGGCTATCTGATCTGGTACGTAGCCCTATGGTTCCACCTCACGCACGGCTTCTGGAGCGCCATCCACACCATCGGCTGGAACAACCTACAATGGTTCAACCGCTGGAAATGTATCTCCACCATCGTGGCTACGCTCATCTGCGTAGGCTTCGCCTTCGTAACCCTTTTCTTCTACGCGCAAAGCCTCAGCAACTAACAAGAGAGAGAGAAAGACAAGCATTACTTATGTGTAGGTGTGACGCATAGAAACACCTCATTTATTATTCGGAAATCATCATGGCAGAAATCAATTCCAAAATACCGGAAGGCCCATTAGCCGACAAATGGACCAATTATAAAGACCATCAGAAGTTAGTCAACCCCGCCAACAAGCGCCGCCTCGACGTCATCATCGTCGGCACCGGACTGGCCGGTGCTTCAGCCGCCTCATCACTGGCAGAGATGGGCTTCAATGTCCTCAACTTCTGTATCCAGGACTCACCGCGCCGCGCACACTCCATCGCCGCCCAAGGCGGTATCAACGCGGCCAAGAACTATCAGAACGACGGCGACTCCGTCTATCGCCTCTTCTACGACACTATCAAAGGCGGTGACTATCGTGCCCGCGAAGCCAACGTCTATCGTCTGGCTGAAGTCTCGAACGCCATCATCGACCAATGCGTAGCACAAGGCGTACCCTTCGCCCGCGAATACGGCGGCTTGCTCGACAACCGCTCCTTCGGTGGCGCACAGGTATCGCGAACCTTTTATGCCCGCGGCCAAACGGGTCAGCAGCTCCTTCTGGGCGCTTATTCGGCCCTCAGCCGTCAGGTGGGCAAAGGCAAAGTGAAGATGTTTACGCGCCACGAAATGCTCGACCTCGTTATTATCGAAGGTCGTGCAAGAGGTATCATTGCCCGCAATCTCTCTACGGGAGCGATTGAGCGTTATGCAGCTCATGCTGTAGTAATAGCCACTGGGGGATATGGGAATGCTTACTTCCTCTCCACCAACGCAATGGCCTCTAATGGCTCCGCCGCATGGCAATGCTACAAAAAGGGCGCATACTTTGCCAATCCTTGTATGGCACAGATCCACCCCACCTGCATCCCCAAGCATGGCGATTACCAATCGAAGCTGACTCTTATGAGCGAGTCGCTCCGCAACGATGGTCGTATTTGGGTGCCCAAAAAACTTGAAGATGCCAAAAAGTTGCAGGCCGGAACGCTCAAGGGACACGACATACCCGAAGAAGATAGAGACTACTATCTAGAACGTCGTTACCCCGCCTTTGGTAACCTCGTACCTCGCGACGTAGCGAGCCGTGCAGCCAAAGAACGCTGTGACGCCGGCTTTGGGGTAAACAATACGGGGCTCGCCGTTTTCCTCGACTTCGACGATGCCATCCGCCGTTTGGGCAAAAATGTGGTGGAACAGAAGTACGGCAATCTTTTCCAGATGTACGAAAAGATTACCAACGACAACCCCTACAAAACACCTATGATGATCTATCCTGCCATCCACTACACAATGGGCGGCCTCTGGGTAGACTACGAACTCCAAACCACTATCCCGGGACTTTTTGCCATTGGGGAAGCCAACTTCTCCGATCACGGAGCCAACCGTCTGGGCGCATCTGCCTTGATGCAAGGGCTTGCCGATGGTTACTTCATCCTCCCCTATACACTCCAAAACTACCTTGCCGATCAGATCCGCGTGCCTCGCTTTAGCACCGATCTTCCGGAGTTCAAAGAAGCTGAAGAAGCAATCACCAAGCGCATCAAAACCCTTATGGAAAATAAGGGAAGTCGCTCGGTAGATTGTCTACACAAAGAGCTCGGGAACATTATGTGGGAGTACGTTGGTATGGGCCGCGACAAAGAAGGTCTACAAAAAGGTATTGCCCTCCTTGCCGAGCTAAAGAAGACGTTCTGGAAAGAAGTAAACGTACC
>CALHPT010000159.1 GCA_938036405.1 uncultured Tannerella sp. | reverse complement strand
ACTAGGATTGTAATCAAACACCATGGTAGTTTATTGCATTCTATCAAGATTGTAATCAAACACCACGGTGGTTTATTGCATTCCATCATGATTGTAATCAAACACCATGGTTATTTATTGCATTCCACCAGGATTGTAATCGAACACCGCGGTTGTTTATTGCATTCCATCAGGATTGTAATAAATCACCCCGGTGTTTTATTCGTAATCTAATAGAATAAGACAAACTACACTTGTGCTTTTTCTGTATTCAGATGGAATAAGATAAAAAACCGGCGACGGAGATCTCCCGCAGATGTATTTCCGACCTCCGTCCATCGACGGAAAGGACAAACAGCCGACGGACGAAGGGCAGGACGCAAAAAAGAGATTCTCCCATTTTTGTCGGCCAAAGACTGATCATGTACAAGCATTCTATACCAGTTATTAGGAACAACTGGCAGGGAACGATAGTCGTGCACTTTCAACTCACAACTTTCGCCCCTTGCTGGGGCGTTGGGGAGGGCGTATGCGATACGCCCCTACCCTACCGGCCGGAGAAGAAGATTGGCCTAACGCCCGATCATAATCATACAAAAACGACATGGAGATCAAGACAGAAAAAGAATTTAGGGAGTACCAAAGAGGGTGCGAGGAGTTGATAAGCAGGGGGGCTGCACTCGGCGGTATGGATTACCTGTCAGACGAGGAGAAGCGTGAATACATCCGCCTATCGGATGCTGTGATCCCTATGAGGCTGCTTATTATCCCCTGCCTGGCTGCACATCGACCCTGTCCATGCCTGCACCCAGGCGTCGGCGCTATGTGAAAGCGCCAGCCGAAGTCGACGGATAAGCACTCCGTCCCCCTCTCGGACACCAAAAAGAAGCCCCGCGGGAGGATCCTTCATGTGATCCAGCCGCGGGAGCTTTCCGGTACAGTGGGGGCGATGCTCCCCCTACTTCGTGCGATTGGCCTGGACGAACTCGGCCATCGTGCGAACAGAGCGGAAGATCTCCTTGCCCTGTGCGGGGTCTTTCAGCTTGATGCCATAGTTCTTCTCCAGGAGCACGATCAGCTCCAGAGCGTCGATGGAGTCGAGGCCGAGGCCGCCGCCAAACAGTTCGTCGTCGGTGGCGATGTCCTCCGGCTTGACGCCTTCGAGGTTCAGTACGTTGATGATTTCGTTCTTTAATTCTAAGATCAATTCTTCCATTGTAGTCTATTAATAAGTAGTTAGGGAAACAGGTGGTTGATGGCCCCGTGGGTGAACCGTCGGCCTAACCCCATGGACTGCGTGCCGCAAAGCAGGACGCGGGCCTCGAGCCGGTCGATGTCCGCATCGATCCACCCGATGAGCAGACGGCGAAGGCCGGCCTCCTCAATCGCTTCGCAGGCGATGTAGTAGATCGTATCGGGGCAGAAGGTGGGCAGGACGTAAAACATGGTCTCGCCCTGTATCTTGTGTCGGATCGCGATCTCGCCCGTGACGATGTTTGGCAGCGTGTAGACGAAATCGGCCGGGGAGGGGAAAAAGTCGTCGCCCGCGGGGATGGTGCGCTGATAGATGCGATCGGCAGCGAGCGAAGAGGTGCTGTTGAAGCAGATGATGCCCATGTCCTCCTTGGGCTGTTCGTCGGCCGTAGGCGGGGGCAGAATCAGCTCGGCGGCCAGGAATCCGAGGCGCGCCAGGGGGTCCATTTTGTAGAACTTGCGATAGTCGATGCCGGTGTGTCGGAAGGCATCGGCCAAAAAGTCAGCGGCGGACGTCTGGGGGTCGGCAGCCTCGAAGCGTGTCTGTCCGTCGACAATGACGCGGCGATCGTGGATATGGCAGAATGATTGGATATACATCGATAGTGGATGATGGGTAGAGGGTGGAGGACGGAAGGACGGGGGAGGCTATCGGTCGTGAAGGGAGAGCAGCAGGGCGGCGTTGCATCCGCCAAAGCCGGAGAGCATTTTGACGCAGTGGCGGGCCGTGATGGGCGCTGTGGCATCGGCCACGCGGATCGGGTGCGTGACGCCAAGCCTGCGGAAGCCTTCAGTCGGGAGCACCACTCCGGCGCGCAAGGCCTCTGCGGCGAGGATGGTTTCGAGCACTCCGGCAGCGCCGAGTGTATGCCCCAGGTAGCCCTTGAGGCTGTTCACGGGCACACGGTCGAGCGCAGCACGGGTCAGGGCGATGGACTCCATCTCGTCGTTGTAAGGCGTGGCTGTGCCGTGGGCGTTGACGAAAGCGATCTCGTCCGTGAGTCGTTCTCGGGGGATGTGGCGGAGAATGTGCCGAAGGGCGAGGAAGCAGCCTTCACCCGTTCGCGAAGGGCCGGAGATGTGGTTCGCGTCGTTACGGATGGCGCCGTCGGTGAGCACCACGTCAGACGGTTGCAGTTCGTTTGCCTTCCGACAGGTGAGGACGACCGTGGCGGCCGCCTCGCCCAGATTCAAGCCCGTGCGATCGGCATCGAACGGCCGACAAGGCTCGGTGGATAGCGCCTTGAAGGATTGGAAGCCGGAGACAACGAAGCGCGAAAGCATGTCGGCGCCAATAACGACAGCCGCGTCGATCCGACCGGACAACATTTCGCGATGAGCATCCATGAGCGCTGCGGCACCGGAGATGCAGGCGTTGGAAACGACGAGCGTCGGCCGAGTGTTACCGAAGAATCGCGCGATGCGATCGGCCGTGTGCCAGAGGTAGAGCTGCTCGGCGGTATGTCCGACGGCCTCACGGGGATCGAGCAGATGGACGTTGCCCTTCGTAGTGGAGAGGATGAAGCGGATGCGCCACCAAGTCGGATCAAGGCCGGACAGGCGGAGGGCGTCGGCCGCGGAGACGATGGCCGCCTGCTCAAATCGCGTGTAGGCGCCATCGGCCAACGTCGGCGGTTGCAGTCGGGCGAAGGCTTCGTCTAATCGTGCGCCGTCAATCTCGGACGCCATGAATGGTTCGGGCAGGTCGAAACGATCCGTGAGGAGTCGCAGTCCATTGCGCCCTTGACGCACATTGTCAAACACCTCGTCGGTTGTAAATCCGAGTGCAGAGACGATGTTAGAAGCCGCGATTACGGTAGTCAGCTTTGTCCGTGACTGATTTTCCATGCTTCGTAAAAGGGGGGATTGGTCCAGATCAGTTGATAGTTGAGGTCGAGGAAGACCTGTGTGGAGGAGCCGGTGGCAATGAGCGTATCGGCCTCGTCGAGGCGACGGATCTCATAGTCAAAGATCACCTTGGCCGCGGGCGTGTTGCGGTAGGTGATGACGGTGCGGGCGCGTTCGCCATAGCGAAGGGGTTGGCGGTAGCTGAATTGCAGATCGACAAGCGGAGCGTAGCAGCCGTTGGCCACGTAGTTCGGGTAGCTCAGCCCGAAGACACGTCCGAACTCCTCGCGGGCGTCCTCGAAGTAGAGGGCATACGAGCCATGCCAGACGATGTGCATCGAATCAACTTCACTGAAGCGGATATCGAACGTTTTGGAGGTTTGAAGGATGGGGGAGGCCAAAAGAGGTAGTCAGAGTGTGGGGGAGTAGTTAGAAGAAGTAGGAAGAAGGCGGCAAGCATCCGGCACTTGCCGCACTTGTCACTTATCGGCCGAGGGCATTGAGGCGGAAGCCAATGCTGACGTAAGGCGTGAAATAGTCGCTACGCCCATCGACACGCGTGAGCATATGCTTGACGCCAAGCCCGACGTAGGCGTTGACAAAGCGATTCTGTTCGCCCAGGTAGAGGCGCGCGCCGGCGTCGTAATAGTAGAAGCTCCAAGAATCGGTCTTACTATTGAGTGAGCAGCCCGCCTCGCCATTGATGCGAAGGCGCCAAAGCAAGCGTTGGATGGCGTTCCATCCGGCGCCGACTCCGACGGTACCCGTATTTTCGTAAGTGCTATGGAGGCCGGGGCTATCGATCCGGAAGAGTCCGGTGGTCAGCGTGAGGGGGACGTAAGCAGAAAAGCGCGGAGTGAAGGCGTAGCCAAACGACACATTCAAGTCGCGCGTGGTGAGGTGATAGTCGCTACCGTTCAACGAACCGGTGCCGAAGGTGGCTCCAAGCTCGGTGTGAAACTTAGCAGGGGCTGAGGCACTCTGTGCCCGCAGCATTC
>CALHPT010000158.1 GCA_938036405.1 uncultured Tannerella sp. | reverse complement strand
TCCCGAAGCCATGCCACTGCGCGGCGGGCGAAGTCGGGGGCAGGCACGAAGGAAGTGCGGATCCTCTTGGGGAGGCTGCGGATCAGGGCGGTCGCGAGGTCCTCGCGCAGCCCCGGCACCTGCCAGGTGAAGGGTTCGGGTTCCAGGACCCCGAGTTGTTCCAGCCGCACCTCGATCGTCACGCCGTCGTGTCCCGCCCCGGGGTCGTAGACGTAACTGACGGGCAACTCCAGTCCGGATACCTGCCACCGGTCGGGGAAGTCGGCAACACTGAGCGCCCCGGGGTCGGTCATGCAGTCCGCGGGCGTCAGCCGTAGTGCGGAGTCATCGCCCAAGGATTTCACGTACTTGTCGAAGGTGGCCCCGGAGACCACCTCGGCGGGCAGCCGGGCAGCGTAGAAATCGTGGAGGGCCTGGTCGGAGATCAGCAGCTCGGGTCGGCGCATCCGGTCGGTGAGCCTTTCGGCCTCGTCGTGGGCGAACCGGTTCGCCATCACCACCGGGTTGCGGGTCTCCCATTCCCGTTCCACCAGACCGGTGCGGATGAAGATCTCCCGAGCCTGCTCGGGATGGCTGACAGCGTAGTTCGTGCGGCGCCCGGAAATGATCGGCACCCCGAACAGGCTGACGGTTTCGTTAGCGATAACGGTGGCGCTGCGGGGTGAGAACGTCGGCTCGGAGAGGGTGCGGGTCACCAATTCTCCTGCGGCACGTTCGATCTGTGCCGCGGTCACCGGGCCGACGGTGCGCGCCCACAACCGAGAGGTCTCAACCAGTTCGTAGGCCACCACCAGCGGAGGTGTGGACCGTGAGCACGCCGACCCGGGCGCGATGGCGAACCGGGCACCCCGCGCGCCCTGATACTCGGTCAGGGGACGGCGCCTGCCCTGCACCTTCGGGGGTGGCGGCAGGGCCAGCCCGATGTTGGACAGCAACCCGGTGAGCAAACAGTCGAGGACGACATCCATCGCCGCGTCTCCCTCGCCGGGCAGATCCAGTTCCCTGCACACCTCACGAAGCTGAGAGACGAGGTCCTCCCATTCCCGGAACCGCACGAAGTGCAGGAACTCGGCCCGGCACAGCCTGCGGAACGCGCTGCCGGAGAGTTCCCTGCGGCGTTTCCTGAGGTATTCCCAGACGTTCAGCAGGGCCTCGAAGTCGCCGCCCGCCAAGGAACCCCTACCCTGTTTGACGGGACGGGTGCCGGTGTGGACGGTGTGGCGTCTGGGCTCTCCGTCTGCGGGAGAGCCGGTTTCATCGGCAGGCGGTTGCGTGAAACGCCGGTGCAGCTCATCGGCAGCCTGCTGATGACGGGCCACGTCCGCGCCCAGCAGCCACAGTGGCCGGACGAGAACGCACGCAAGCTCTCCATCGCGCTCTATGCGATCGAAAACCTCTATGTGGACGAGCCCAACAAGAAGAAACTCGTCGAGGACGCCATCCGCGGCATGCTCGACAAGCTCGACCCCCACTCGGCCTACTCCGACGCCGAGGAGACGAAAGACCTCAACGAGCCGCTCCAAGGCGGGTTTGACGGCATCGGCATCCAGTTCAATATGCTTACCGATACGCTCTACGTCGTCCAGGTCATCTCCGGCGGCCCCTCCGAGCGCGTCGGGCTGGCAGCTGGCGACCGCATCATCATGGTCGACGACACGGTCATCGCGGGCGTCAAGATGAAGACGAACGACGTCATGCGTCGTCTGCGCGGACCCAAGGGCACCGAGGTGCGCGTCAAGGTGCAACGCGGAGGCAGCCCGAAGCTGATCGAGTTCAAGATCATCCGCGGCAAGATCCCCGTGCACAGCCTCGACGCCGCCTACATGGCCGACTCCACCACGGGCTACATCCGCCTGAACCGCTTCGCCAACACCTCGCACGAGGAGTTTCTCGAGGCCCTCACCCGGCTCCGTAAGGAGGGCATGAAGCACCTCGTCCTCGACCTCCAGGGCAACGGCGGCGGCTACCTGCACGTGGCCTGCAACCTGGCCGACGAGTTCCTCAGCAACGGCCGCCTAATCGTCTACACCGAGGGCCGCAACTCGCCGCGCGAGGAGGCCAAGGCCACGGCCACGGGCAACTTCGAGGACGGCCGCCTCGTCATCCTCGTCGACGAATCGTCGGCCTCGGCCAGCGAGATCGTCTCCGGCGCCGTGCAAGACTGGGATCGTGGCGTGATCGTCGGTCGGCGCACCTTCGGCAAGGGCCTCGTGCAGCGTCCCATCCCCCTGCCGGATAACTCCATGATCCGCCTCACCATCGCCCGCTATTACACCCCCGGCGGACGCAACATCCAAAAGCCCTACACCGGTGGCGACGCCGCAGCCTACAATCGCGACCTCATCGACCGTTACAACCACGGCGAGCTGATGAACGCAGACAGCATCCACTTCCCCGACTCACTCCGCTCGCGTACGCTCGTCAACCACCGCACCGTCTACGGCGGCGGGGGCATCATGCCCGATCGTTTCATTCCGCTCGACACCTCGCGCTACACGGATTATCATCGCCGGCTCGTCGGCCTGGGCTACATCTACCGCACGGTACTCAGCTACGTCGACGGGCACCGCAAGGCGCTCCACAAGCGTTACCCGGACTTCAAGTCCTTCAGCCAACAGTTCACCGTCAGCGACGAGCTGCTCTCCGACCTCTGCGCGCGCGCCACGGCCGACTCCGTGGCCTTCGACTCCGCGCAGTACGCCAAGTCGCGCCCCCTGATCGCCCTCCAACTCAAGGCGCTCATCGCCCGCGACCTCTTCGACGAGACGGCCTACTACCGCATCATCAACGAAGACAACGAGAGCCTTCGCGAGGCCCTACGCATCATCAACAATGCCGAGGCCTACGAAAAGATCCTCCGCGGCGTGAAGAGCGACAAGTGACCCAAATGCGCGTACCCGTCGGCTACTCCCGGGGCGTCTGCGGACGCCGGCGAAGTTTGCTTGGTACGGGCTTTTGAGGTACCCGGCCAAACTTCCCAGCCTCGGGAGAGGCCGTCTGCGGACGCCCCTACCTATGAACTCGAATATTCTTAACTCATTCATTTTTCAAAGCTCATGAACAGATTACATCACTCACTCATCGCGCTCTTGGTCGCCCTGACCACATGGAGCGCCACGGCACAGACCACCTACCGCGTGGAAGACGTGCCCAACGTGCAACTCATCGACTACACGCGCTTCGTCTCTGACCCCAACGACTCCATCGACGAGGCAGACGAGGCCGTGCTGAACCAACGCATCGGCTATCTCCGCGACTCGCTCGACGTGGAGATCGCCGTCGTCGTCCTGCCCGCCATCGACGGCGACACGTACGGCTCCGCGCGTGAGTTCGCCAACGAACTCTTCAACACCTGGGGCATCGGCAAGAAGGAGACTGACCGCGGCCTCCTGATCCTGCTGATCACGAACGAAGACAACCGCGAGATCACCTTCGAAGTCGGCTACGGACTCGAGGGCGAACTGACCGACGGCCTCTGCAAACTGATCCAAAAGCGCCGCATGATCCCCCCGATGAAGGAGGGCCGCTACGGCGAAGGACTCTTAGCCGGCCTCGAGGAGGTGCGTAAGATCCTCACCGGCGAATCCACCCTCGAGGCCGACGTGAAGGCTCAAGATGAACAAGATGAAAAGGAAACCAAGGACTTCGTCAACAAGGTCAGCAAAATTTGGTGGGGGATCGGCGCAATCGCGGTCATTTTCCTGCTGATTATGCAGCTAACGGAATCCTGGATGCCTGATTCAAACGCCGAGGTAAAGGAGATGAAACACGACTGCAACTGGTTTGTGCTCGTCGCTGGGCTGCTCCTCTGCCAGTTCCCGTCAATACCGATCTACTTCCTCCTCAAGCTCCTCCTCTGGCCGTTGCTGCGGTCCCGCGTCAAGTGCAAACAGTGCGGCGCCGTGGGGCGCTTCAAGTTAGATGGCTCCCCGCTGAAGCACAAGGAGAAGAACGGCACACGCAGGACCTACTATTACGTCTGTCGCAACTGCGGCTATGAGAAGGAGGAGGAGACCTTCGAAAAAGAAAGCAGCTCGTCAACCACCACTCGCAAACGCAACGACAACCGCAAAAGCAGCTC
>CALHPT010000157.1 GCA_938036405.1 uncultured Tannerella sp. | reverse complement strand
AAAAAACGGAAATGGGGGAAGGCCCCAGATGGCTGTTTATCGAATCGTCTATCTTTGCGTCCACAAAGGTAAAGTAAAATGTTTATCGTCTCCCTGGCAACTATTATTATACTGATTATTTGCATGGTGCTGCTTTGCGTGAAGGTTTTATTGAAGAAAAATGGACGTTTTCCGAATACGCATGTGGATAGCAGTCCCGCCCTGCGCAAAAAGGGCATAGCGTGTGCACGCACACAGGATTGGCAGGCTTCGCACCGGAAGAATTTAGCCGATCTGATGGGTGAAATGATGAGTAATTAAATTCCGTTTATATGAAAAGTAATGTACACTATGTGATCGAGGGGATCCTTGCGGCTGCAATCATCTGCCTATTCGTCATGCAACTGTCCGGCAATAAAAAGGCTGGGGAGGTGACGGCGAAGGCGGATGCTGACACCACCGAGGTGCCCCTCAAGGCTTTCCCAGTTGCTTATATCAATGTCGACTCCTTGTTGCAGAAATACAATTTCTCCATCGACCTGAACGAGCAGATCTTGAAAAAACAAGAGAGCGCACGTGCCAGCTATACCCAAAAGGCGCGCAGCCTGCAGGCAGAGGTCAAGGACTTTCAGTACAAGATGCAGAATGGGGCCTTCGCTACGCGTGAACGCGCTGAACAGGAGCAGCAACGGCTGATGAAAAAGGAGCAAGAGTTGCAGGAGCTGGACGCCCGTCTGACGAAGGAGTTGATGGAGCAGACGCAGGCCATGAACGAGCAGTTGCGCGACACCGTGGTGCGTTGCCTGAAGATCTACAATAAGGACAAGGGCTATCAAATCATCTTCAGCAACACGGCCGGTAGCCCCATCTTTTTAGCCGACGACGCCTACAATATCACGGGTGAAATCATCGAGTTTTTGAATAAACGATACGCCGGAACGAAGTAACCTATCGGGCGTGATCCTATACATCCCATCCTTTCTCGGCCTCGAGAGGGGATGGGATTTTTTTGTTGCGCTTCGGGTGGCTGCGGCCTCCGGCGAAGGTTGACCGGGTACCCTCGAGATAAATCCCCCCTCATCTTGTACCAGGCAAACTTCCCCGGCCTCGGCAGAGGCCTGCGCGGCCCGATTACGCCCGTGTTTTGCTCCGCGCAGTGTGCGCGGCCCGATTACGTCCGTGTTTTGCTCCGCGCAGTGTGCGCGGACCGAATCACGCCCGTGTTTTGCTTCGCGCAGTGTGCGCGGCCCGAAACAGTGCCCTGTCTGCCATGAAAGAAAAACGGGATGCACCGTTGACCGATGCACCCCGTGGGAGCTGATGAATGTCAGTCGCCGATTAGAGCTTGTAGGACTTGTCAGCGGCACGACGATAGCCGCGGATCAGGTCGTCCATGATCTCGGCGACGGGCCGGATGTCGGACAGCAGTGCGGAGGCTTGGCCGATCTCCAACTCACCCTCCTCGAGGTCGCCCTCGAAGATGCCCTTCTTGGCGCGCCCCTTGCCGAGCAGTCGGCTCATCGTCTCGGCGTCGGCACCGGCGGCTTCGGCCTCCTCGACAGCCGTGCGGAAGGCGCCGGCAGCCAGTCGGGTGGGGGAGAGCTTCTTGAGCAGCAGCTTCGTGTCGCCCTCGTCCAGGGCCAGGCAGTGGAGCTTGAAGGCCTCGTGCGCGGAGCTCTCTTCGGCCAAGGCGAAGAGGGTGCCGATCTGTACGCCGTCGGCACCGAGCGCCATCGCGGCGAGCATGCCTTCGCCCGTGGCAATGCCACCGGCGGCCATGAGCGGCAGGTCGGTGACGCGTCGCACGGCGGGGATGAGGCAGAGCGTGGTGGTCTCCTCGCGACCGTTATGCCCGCCCGCCTCGAAGCCCTCGGCCACGATGGCGTCGACGCCCGCGGCCTCGCATTTGGCGGCAAAGCGTGAGGAGGAAACGACGTGCGCAACGGTGATGCCGTGGTCCTTGAGGCGCGCCGTCCACGTCTTGGGGTTGCCGGCGGAGGTGAAGACGATTTTCACGCCTTCGTCCATGATGATCTGCATGATCTCATCGATCTGCGGATACATCAGCGGGACGTTTACGCCAAAAGGCCGATCGGTGGCGGCCTGGCATTTGCGAATGTGTTCGCGGAGGGTTTCGGGGTGCATCGATCCTGCGCCGAGCAGTCCGAGTCCGCCGGCATTGCTTACGGCCGCGGCCAGTCGCCAGCCGCTGCACCACACCATCCCGCCCTGAATGACGGGGTATTCAATACCAAAGAGAGAGGCTATTCTATTCATTGTCTATGCAGTTAAGTTCAAGGGTTGGGGTTACTTCGGTTCCTTGGCCTCCTTGGCCTCCTTGGCCTCCTTGGCCTCCTTGGGCTTCTTCGGCCCTTTGTCGGTCATCTTGCGGAAGAGGTCGAGGGCCTCGTTTTCGTGGCGCTCCATGATTTCGCGTGCGCCGGGCGCTTTGTCGTCGATGCCGCAGAGGTGCAGGATGCCGTGGATGATGACGCGGCGGAGCTCCTCGCGGAAGGTCGTGCCATACTTCGCGGCGTTGGAGCGGACGGTCTCGGGGGCGATGATGATGTCGCCGGCGATGGTGTCACCCTCGGAGTTGTCGAAGGTGATGATGTCCGTATAGTAATCGTGTTGGAGATAAGTGCGATTCGTTTCGAGCATCTTTTCTTCGGAACAGAAGAGGTAGGTGATGTTACCCACCTTCTTGCCGTGACGTGCGGCCACGAGGCGGATCCATGCAGAGGTCAGGCGGCGGAGGAATTCGGGGCGTTTTATGCCTTCGAAGTTGAAAGTGATCATTAGCTAAAGAATAAATAAGTCATAAGAATGGCGGTGATAGCGCCTGCCAAATCGGCAATAAGGGCGCAGGGAATGGTGTAGCGGGTGCGGCGGATGGCCACGCTGCCGTAGTAGACGGCCACGATGTAGAAGGCCGTGTCCGTGGAGCCTTGGGCCACGCAGGCGAGTCGGCCGACGAACGAATCGGCGCCATAGGTGCCCATCGCATCGAGCATCATGCCGCGCGAGCCGCTTCCGCTGAGGGGCTTCATGAGTAGCGTGGGGAGTCCCTCAACGAACGAGGTGTCCCACCCGATGGCGTCGACTGTCCAGCGCATGCCATCGATCAGCAGACCCATCGCCCCCGAGGCGCGAAAGACACCGACGGCCACGAGGATGGCCACGAGGTAGGGGATGATGCGAATGGCTGTGCCGAAGCCCTCTTTGGCGCCCTCGATGAAAGTCTCGTAGACGTTCAACTTCTTGCGTACGCCGGCCACGATGAAGCCGCAGATGATGGTAAACAGCAGCACGTTGGCGGCGACGGTCGAGCAGAGCGAGACTTGCTCCGAGGGGAGCGTACGGAAGAGCCACACCAAGCCGCCGATGAAGGCCGCGCTACCGGCAAAGAAGAGCAGCAGGCTGCGGTGCATCAGGTTGATGCGTTGCATGAGTGCCACGGCGATGATGGCCGTCAGCGTGGCCACGGTGGTGGTCAGCAGGATGGGCAGGAAGACGTCGGCGGGGTTCGCGGCGCCGTACTGCGCGCGGTACATCATGATCGTGATCGGCACTACGGTCAGGCCTGAAGCGTTCAGGTTGAGGAACATGATCATGGAGTCGCTGGCCGTGTCCTTGCGCGGGTTCAGCTCTTGGAGTTGCTGCATGGCGCGCAGGCCGATGGGCGTGGCGGCGTTGTCGAGGCCGAGCATGTTGGCCGAAATGTTCATGAAGATGGATCCCGCAGCCGGATGACCGGCGGGCACGCCTGGGAAGAGTCGGCCGAAGACAGGGGCGGCCAGTCGGGCAAAGGCACCGACCAGCCCCGCGCGTTCGCCGATCTTCATCAGCCCCAGCCACAGCGAGAGGATGCCCGTCAGGCCGATCGAGACATCGAATCCCGCGCGGGCGGCGCTAAAGGTGGACGTGACGATCTCGGTGAAGACGTCCGTATCGTGAAAAAAGATGAGCCGGCATGTAGCGACCGCGAAGGCGATCACGATAAAGGCAACCCAGATGTAGTTGAGCGTCATGCCGGACGGAAATAGCTTATGCCAAAAAGGCAGTGAAACATGCGGAAGGGGAATCAATTGAACTCGTCCCCGAAGCGGATTTGGGTGCCGGCCATGTATTGCTTGATGCGTTGCTCGTCCGTCTTGCGACAGATCAGCAGGACGTTGCCAGACTCGGCGACGATGTAATCCTTGAGCCCCTGAATGACGGCCAGGCGGTTGCGATCTTCGATGGCGATGATGTTGTCTTCCGACTCGTAAAGCATGGCGCGGGTCTTCAGCACGGCGTTGTTCGCCTCGTCGCGGGGGGCGATGTCGAAGATGGAGCCCCATGTGCCGAGGTCGGCCCAACCGAAGTCGACGCAGAGCATGTAGACGTTGTCGGCCTTTTCCATCACTCCGTAGTCGATCGAAATGCTGGGGCAGAAGGGGAAGTGCTCCTCGATGAAGGTGGCTTCGGCGGGGGTGTTGAACTTCTCGGGGCCGATGTCGAAGCGTGCCGAAATGTCAGGCAGATGGCGACGGATGGCCTCCAGAATGGTGTCGACGTTCCAGACGAAGAGGCCGGAGTTCCAGAAAAATTCGCCGCTGTCCATGAAGACTTGCGCCAGCTCGCGGTTGGGCTTTTCGGTGAAGGTCTTGACCTTGACGAAGTCGCCCTGACGTTCGTCGCTGCTTTGGATGTAGCCGTAGCCCGTCTCGGGTCGGGAGGGTTTGACGCCGAGGGTGACCAGAGCGCGATGCTTGGCCACGAAGTCGAGCGACTTGCGGACGTCGTCGAGGAACTCGTTTTCCTTGAGGATGAGGTGGTCCGAGGGGGCCACGACGATGTTGGCCTGCGGGCAGCGGGCTTTGATGCGGTAGGAGGCGTAGGCGATGCAGGGCGCGGTGTTGCGCCGGGCGGGTTCGGCCAGGATTTGGTCGTCGGCCAGGAAGGGCAGTTGCTCGTGCACCATCCCGACGTAGCGCCGATTGGTGACAATGTAGATGTGTTCCTTGGGGATGATTTTCGCAAAGCGGTCGACCGTCATTTGCAGGAGTGATCGCCCCGTTCCGAAGAAGTCGAGAAACTGTTTCGGCCTGTTTTCGCGGCTGAATGGCCAGAAGCGGCTGCCAATTCCGCCGCCCATGATGACACAATAGTTATTATCCATAGGGTAGGGTTTGATTCTGTGCGACAAAGGAACGTAAAGAAATGGAGATCGATCGGACACTGTCCACGCCTGCGATCGGGAGACGGTCGGGAGGGGTGCGGAGACTGTCCGGCGGCGTTTCCGAAGGCTGCAAAGAGATTGTCGGGCTCACCGTCGGGGTCGATCCCTTGGTGTGCGACTAAAAATGAGGTGCGTGCGAACGAATTTTGATCACGTGAGAGGTTCAAAACGTCTTCTATGATCAAATTTCGATGACACGCGAGGTTTTTTACCTCTCACGTGATCAAATTTTGATGACGTGTGATCAAACTTTGATGACGCACGATGTTTTTTATCTCTCGCGTGATCAAAATTTGATGACACACGAGCAAGGATAAGCTGGTGCGTGAACAAAATTTGATGACGCGCGAGCAACAAGAAGCTGGCGCGTGAACAAAATTTGATGACGCGTGATCGATTTTTGATGACACGCGAGCAAGGATAAGCTGGTGCGTGAACAAAATTTGATGACGCGCGAGCAAGGATAAGCTAGTGCGTGAACGAAATTTGATGACTAATGAGCAAGGAGGAGTTGGTGCGTGAACGAAATATGATCACGCACAGGCCAGAAGGGAGGACTTAAGAGTGTGTTTGATGGATGGATCAGGCGGAGGCTGTGTGGGAATAGCCTCAAAAAACGGAGCCAGCCCCCGCCGGAGGTGGTCCGACAGGGCTGGCTCTATTTTTGTGACAATACGGCGGGGGCATTTTGCCTCCGTTAATCCCTTATACACTTATAGATATGTGGCAGGAAATCATTGTCATTCTGATTGGCCTGGCGGCGTTTGGCGTCGTAGGCTGGAGGTTATACCGATTCTTTACGGGGCGTGGCAGCGCGGGATGCAGCTGCTGCTCGGGTTGCGAGGCCGCGGAGGTGGTCAAGGCTTCGGGTCATACATGCTGTTCCACCAAGCCGGTTGGCCCTTCAGCCAGCGATCAAAAAAGGCCAGAATCGAGCGCGTCCACTTCACACGCTTGTTGTAATCCATAATGAAGTGGTCTTCGCCCTTGACCTGGACCAGTTCGACGGGCTTGCCGAGGATCTTGAGGGCGACGTACATCTGGACGCTCTGTCCGGGGGGGACGTTCGTGTCCGAGGTGCCGTTGATGAGCAGGATCGGGGTGTTGATCTTGTCGGCGTTGAAGAGGGGGCTCTGGTCGACGTAGAGAGCCTTGTTGTTCCAGGGGTAGCTGCCGGCGCTGGCGGCGGTGCTGTAGGAGTAACCCCAGTGGCCCTCACCCCAGTATCCGGCGATGGAGCTGATGCCGGCGTGGGCCACAGCGGCAGCGAAGAGGTCGGTGCGCGTTTGCAGGTGCATGGTCATGAAGCCGCCGTAGGAGGCGCCGATGCAGCCTACTTTCTTGCCGTCGACAAAGGGGTGGTCGGCGATGAACTTGCGGGTGCCCTCGATGATGTCGTCCGAGGAGCGTTTGCCCCATGCGTTGACGTGCAGGGCGGAGAACTTCTGCCCGAAGCCGATGGCGCCGCTGGGCTGGAGCTCATAGACGACGTAGCCGAGCGAGGCGTAGACGTGCATCGGGTAACGGCCGCCGAAGTAGCGGGCGTTGGGCAGCGTGCCGCCGTAGTAGAAGACGATCATGGGGTACTTCTTGTTCGGGTCGAAGTCGGGCGGGAGGTAGTAGAAGCCCTTGATTTCCTGTCCGTCGGAGTTGGTGAAGTTCCAGTCCTTGACGGGTTGCAGCTTCAGCTGGGCCAGGTGCTCAGCGTAGGGATCGGCGATGCGAGTCGTCTTTTTCGTGTTCAGATCGTAGACGTAGGCGCGGGTGGAGTTCATGAGTCCCTCGCCGCTGTAGGCCATGACGGGCGCCTGGTTGGCGACGTCGAAAGCATTGACCACGTCCTCTTCCGAGGGCAGTCGGTTGAACTTCTTCGCGGCCACGTCGTAGGCGTAGACGTAGACATGGTCTTCGTCGGCTACTTCAAAGTAGATCGTTCGTCCGTCGCCGCTCCATTTAGCTTTGGAGATGCTCGGATTAAAGTCTCGCGTGAGCGGCTCCACCTTCTTTGTGGCCACGTCCATGAGGTAAGCCTGGACGTCGAAGCTGTTTGGCGTCTGCCCTTGGCCGACGTTCAGGCCGATGCGTCCGAAAGCCTCGGGATCGCCGAGGAAGAGCACCTTGCGTCCGTCGGGTGAGAAGAGCGCCTCGGTGGTATGCGCTTCGCGTGCGCAGAGCGTGTCGACGCGCATGGTGCGGAGGTCGAGGCGATAGTGGCTGTTGACGGTGAAGGGCTGCTCGGTGATCGTCTCATCGGTAATGGTGAAGAGGATCGACTGTCCGTCATGGGCGATGTCGTTGAGTGTGGCGGTGCGATCGCCAAAGGTGAGCTGCGTGGTCAGGCCCGTGCCGAGGTCGTAGCGGTAGATGAAGGTCAGGGGCACGGCGCCTCCGGAACGGTCGGTGACGGTCTGCATGCGGTAGACGTCTTCGGTCTTTTTCGGCTCATCGCCCTTACTGTAGAAGAGCGCTTTCTCGTCGGGCGAGAAGGTGACCCATTCGTAAGGCACGTTGCGGGCCATGACTTTCTCCTCGAGTGTCTCCGGATCTATGGTGATGAGGTTGGCCACGTTGCCGTCGTCCTTGGAGAGGTAGAACAGGCGCTCGCTCCGTGGCATCCATCCCAGGGCGTGCTTGTCGTTGTTGGGCGCGATAGTGACGCGTCGTCCGGTCTTGATGGAGTAAAGCTCTTTGGGGTACGTTGACGTCTCGCCGTGGCTATAGGTGTAAGTCAGTAAGACGTAGTTCCCCTTGGGCGATACCTTCGTGTCATAGACGCGCTTGCCTTTGATGGCGTCGTTCAGTTCGATGGGCCGCTTGCCACTCTCCCAGGTGGAGAGCTTCATGTTCTTTTCCGTCGAATCCGGTTCAAGGACAACCTTGATCACTGGTTCCGACTTAGCTCCAGCCGGTCGTAGCAGCTTGACCACCACGCGGTCTGTCTCCGGGTACGGCGTCAACGTGGCTGACAGTTCCTTAGCCTCTTTGCGTCCGTCCTCTGACGTCGTTTTGGTGGCCACAGACTGACCGTTCACGAACAGCTCTGCCAAATCGGGCGTCGTTACGGTCACTTTCACATTCCCGTACCGATCTCCCCGGACATAGAAGGAGAGGAGTTGTACAGAAGCGCCTTGTGCCATCTTTCCAACGTGGAAAAATCCGTCGGCATCGGCATCATACTTTTGAGTAAATCCTGCCTGTCTAGGGATTGTCAGCCCGAGTTTCAGGAGCTTGTCAGCTCCGAAGTCCTCCTTTGAGTCTTTTGCCGGGTCTACCATAAGCGGTGCCCGAACTTCCAGCGGCGTGGTGGCCGAGATCTTTTTCAAGGTCTCTCCCTGTGCAAAGCCTGCTGTCACACACGATGCAAGCAGCAGTGCCACCTGTATCTTACGCATCATCAAGTTCTTTTTCATCATGTTTTTACGGTTGATTGATACTTCTATTTTATGATCTCTGATATTCTTCTATTTGAAAAAAACGTCCGTTTCGATCGGTCGCAAGGTGCGCGCAGAGAACAGAGAGAAGTGTATTTTGTCAGGCAGAAGTGTGTTCAAATGCGGCATCACGACACGTTTCTCGTCGGGCGGCCAAATCTACAAATACAAAGGGGAGAAGAAAGAAAAGGATACAAAAAAAGCCGGCGGAAAGAAACTTCCGTCGGCTTTTTCTAAGTGTTAGGGGGAATCGCTTATTTGTTATCGGTATTCATGATAACCACGCGGTTCCAAGCATTCTCAGCATACGGCTGAACCGTGTCACCCATCCATTCGATAGAGATATTATCAGATGAAACGCCATACTTGTCGATGAGACGTTTGGCGACGGCTCTTGCACGTCTTTCGGAGATACCCTTGTTGTAGTCCGGGTTACCCGTCTTTCTGTCAGCATAACCTACCAACTTGATCGGCAAGTTGTACTTCTTAGCATACTCAGCTGTGTTGAAGATGCTAATCTCTTGGTGCTTGTCGATCTTCGCGCTGTTCAGACGGAAGTAAACAACATTCTCAAGATTCTCCTTCTGCTCAGAAGCTTCGGGGCACTTCGGGCATTCAGGACAGAACTCCGGACGTTTAGCCAGCTCAGCATTCTCTTCACGCAGTCTGTTGATCTGATCGTTCAGGTCGTTCAACAGGTTGTAATCCATCGGTTCGATTACCTCAAACTCTTTTCTACCCAAGTTGAAGTTCAAACCAAGCATGGCCTGTACTGCGCGATCGTAACGGGGCCGCGGATGCGAATCCCAGTTCCAGTGCTCGCCCAGCAACGTGTACTGTCCTTCCAAGAACAGGTCTACGCGCTTAGACAGGCGGAACATGAACTGAGCACCACCGTTGAGCGATGCAGATTCTGCTCTCGGGAAACTTGTGCTCGTTTTTTCATCCGTATAGCCCGGACGCAGTGCGTATCCAAGACCAACAAACGGAATGAAACGGAACACCTTAGACTCTTTGTAAGGGGCAAAGAAGTTGGTGACATCCCACATCAAGTCAACGTGAGGATTGATCCACCAGAACTCCTGAGCGTTGTCGCTCTTGTAGTCCGTCACGTAGCTGTAGTTTTTCATCTTACCACCGTTCACCTGCAGACGGAAAGCCAGATACGGGTTATACCATTTTCCTACAGAAATGGCACCCGAC
>CALHPT010000156.1 GCA_938036405.1 uncultured Tannerella sp. | reverse complement strand
ACAACCTGCTTCTCTTTCTTGACCGGCACGGGGAAAATGCGCTGGTTAACCACGAAAATAATCAGTGAGATAAGCATGGCGGCCACAGAAGCGATGAAGGAATAGTGGATGCCGGTGTTGAAGATATCGAGGTAGTGCTCACAGAAAGCACGAATAGATTCGGGGGAATTAGCGTCAACCGAGCCGCCAACTTTACCAATCAGTTCGAGCAAGTTTTTCATTGAATCGCCGGTCACTGCGGCCGCATTCGTAATGTAATTGTGGCAGTCCGCAGGCAGGGCTGCATTGTAGATCAGTCCATGCGTGTTGAGCCACCATTCGCGGAGCAATGGGGCCACGAAGGGCGCGATGAGTCCACCGATATTGATAAAGACGTAGAAGATCTGGAATCCCGAGTCACGTTTGCCTTGCACGCGGCGATAGGCTTCGGGGCCTTGCTCGCGAGCCTCGTTCTCGAAGTTGTCGTACATCTGTCCGACGATGGCTTGCAGGTTGCCCTTGAAGAGACCGTTGCCAAAGGCAATCAGCAGCAGGGCGAAGCAGGTCAGCGGCAGGAGCCAGCCGATATTGGATGCAGTGGAGAGGATGGGGAAAGAGAGGATTATATAGCCGGTGGCCATGATGATAAGGCCAGAGCGAATGACGGCTTTGTAGTTCTGGGTACGATCGGCGAGGATACCGCCCACGAGGCTGAGCACGTAGATGCCGCAATAGAAGACGGAATAAATGATGGCACTGGCCTCGTCGCTAAGTCCGAACTTGGAGCAGAGGAAAAGCACCAGCACGGCATTCATGATGTAATACCCGAAGCGTTCGCCCATGTTCGAGAGGGCGGCTGGGATGAGTCCCTTGGGATGGTCTTTGAACATAAGAAATCGGTTTTTAGTCAGTGATGTATTGTAAGTAGTTATTGAATAATCTGCTTGATGGCGCCTGTCTCAGGGTAGAAGACGACTTTGATCGGCGCCTTTTTGTCTTCAAACATGACAGGTGCGAGGGCTTCGTGCGAGCCGAATTGTACCACCTGCACTTCGCCGCGATAGAGCTGCTGATTACCCATATCGATGCGAGCATTGGCCTTGCCGGGCACATTATATATAATGCCCTTGAGCGCCTTTTCCTTCTTCTCGGCCTCTTTCGGATCGAGGGCGGGGGCGCGGTCAGTAGCTTGGAGACTGAGGTAGATGGGTGTGCCGCCGAGGTCGTCGGCGTCGAGGATACCGAGCTTTTCGGAGAAGCGGAAGAGGACTTCGCGATCGAGGTCGTCTTCCGGAACGATGCGGGCTTCGTGGAAGGTGGTCTTGCGGCGCTTTTCACCGACGAAGAGGGCTGTCAGGGCCTGCTCCTGTTCGGTGAGTTGCTGGAGGACGATCTTCATGGCCTCGCCGTCGGGAGGCATGTTGTCAGCCTCGCCGGAGAGGATATCCATGCGTGTTTCGCGGAGCTTGTAGATCTGTCGGGCAGCCACCTCGGCCTGCCGTGTGACGGATCCGGCCATCAGCAGCTCCTCGGTCAGCAAGGCGGGCGCCAGCTCATTCTCGGCGGCTTGCGCGCTGCGTTTGGCTACGGCCACGACGGATTCTGACGGCGTATAGTCGGTGTTGATGGCGCAAAGCAATCCATCCTCAGTGAGGTAAACGAAGGGGGCGGTCGTCTTGGGCTTGAACTCGACAATGTAGGTGTTCGCCTCGTCGGGCACGCCTTTGTTTTGCAGGTAGACCTTGGATAACTCGTAATACACATGGTCGGACATGACGGCGTCCTTAACGCCGAGATGCTTTTCGGCATACTTATAGTAAGGCCCGGCTTTGCAGGTTACTTGAGTGATTTCGGCCGTTACGACCAGCGATGTTTTAGGGAGGGAATAGGTGACGCCGTATCCGTTGCTTTTCAGCGCTATTTTTTTCTCCACCCGAGTCTGTGAAATGACCGGAGAGGCGATGCCGAGCAAGAGGCAAATCGTCCAGATACTGTATTTCATATTCGTCTTCGTTTATTGTTGCCTGCGTTTATTATTGCAAAAAGGTGCGCAAATCTATTCCTATTTTCCACTGGTACAACGTTTCTCTACTTTCGTGCCCCGTAATACAAATATCAATTAGCTGTTTATGGAAACGAATTCTTCTCTTAACGAGATCCAAATTGAACTGACGGACGATGTAGCGCAGGGCACGTACACCAACCTGGTTGTTGTGGCTCACTCGATGTCGGAGTTTGTTTTTGACTTTATCCGCTTCGTGCCCGGCGTATCGAAGGCGAAGGTGAAGAGCCGCATCATTATGACGCCGGACAATGCTCGCCGATTGTTTCACTCGCTGGATGAAAACCTGCGCCGATACGACGAAGCGCAGCGGGGCGAAAGCTCCAACGATCCGAATGCTTTCGGTGGCATGCTCCCCCCGATAGGGAAGCCCGGCGAGGCGTGAACACATCATGCGACATGACGCGGACGACCGTCGAAGCCGTTTTATGTCGCATAAAATGACATTTCCAGCCGTCGAAGCCGTT
>CALHPT010000155.1 GCA_938036405.1 uncultured Tannerella sp. | reverse complement strand
CGATCCACGGGGGTGGCGCCGGAGAGATAGGCGGCGCGGATCATAAAGATGATGCGGTCGTAGGCGGCGTCGGTCTTGGGACGTACCTCGGCGGCCGTGGGCAGGTTGCTGCGGCGATCCTTCTTCACGTTCTGCATAAAGAGGTTGCGGAATGCTGTGTTGGCGGCCTCCAATTTCGTCACGATCGGCGTGAGCCGTAGGGTGGTGATGAGCGCCGCATTTTCCGGCTTCTTCAGGTCTGTGATCAGGCCGTCGATGTGATCCGTTTCGCGGCGGAGCGATTCGCGCTGCAGCTTGCTGTAAGGCTTGATGAGGAGGACCAGCTTTTCGGCAGCGATAGCCTCGTCGTTCTCGGGCGACAGCCGATAATCGCGGATCATGGCAAAGAGGAAGGAGATGAGCCTGTCGCGCGCCTCGTCCTTTTTGTCGATCTCTTGGGTGATGTAATCAGCCGTTGACTCTTGGTTGATGTCGCCTTCGAGGTCGAGATTCTCTTTCCATTCCTGTTTCCTGGCTTCCGTGATGCCGATTTTGGCGACCTCACAGGCGTTGACCAAATCGTACGCGTCTCTGTGGAAACCCACGTGCAGCCCGTTGTCGAGCTTTGTCATCCCGATGGGATTGACGTCTATGAATTCTTCCATGTGTAGGTGTAAATGATTGGTTGATTAAAAACTTGATTGATAATTCTCTTTTGCCGATCCGTGACGAGAGTCTTTTATCCGCGCTTTCCTGCCTGCACGCCGTGCAAGCACCGAAATGACCCTCATTTTGCCCCTTGCATGCCGTGCAAGTACCGAAATGACCCTCATTTTGCCCCTTGCATGCCGTGCAAGCACCGAAATGACCCTCATTTTGCTCCTTGCATGCCGTGCGAGTACCAAAATGACCCTCATTTTGGTCTATGCATGCCGTGCGAGTACCAAAATGACCCTCATTTTGGTCTATACATGCCGTGCGAGTACCAAAATGACCCTCATTTTGACTCTTGCACGGCGTGCGAGCATTCAAACGTGATTCAAATAGCGATTAAACGTGCCTCCGCCCGCGGCAGCGGCGACAAATGTAGAACGATTCGGCTACCCCCACACCCGCCCCCGGCCGCCTGATCATTCATTCCTGCGGGATGTCTGGAGGGCGTATGCTTTTGCACCCCTACACGGGTACCAGGAAAACTTCGCCGGCGTCCGCAGACGCCCGCCCCTACAAGGGTACCAGGAAAACATGGTAGGCATCCCTGATGCCCCCATCCGGTCGGGGCATAAAAAAAGCCGGACGTGCTTCACAGCAGATCCGGCCCACATAAATAAAAATAAACATAAAATCTCCTCTGGTAAAAGAGGGGTTTCTTCTTTGTGTATCGTTTATGCCTTGTAATCCGAGAGCGACTCGGGGCGGAAGCCCTCGATGAAGCTGCGGATCTGGGCGATCTCGGCGGCCCCGTAGCGGACGTAGACGCGCGCCGAGGGCGTGAACGAGTCGTCCGTGTTGGCGCTCTGGAGGAGCAGGTAGCCGAAGACGCAATGCGTGGCGGCCTCGACTAAGCGGCGCGCCATGAAGTCGAGCAGCTCCGCATCCTTAGGCTCCGTGACGCGGGCCACAAGCCCTTCGTACGTGTCGGTCATCTCCCGGAGCTGCGCGTGCAGGTCGGAGAGCTCGGGGCGATACGTCTCGGCCTCGTATTCGCGCAGGCGGGCGAGGTACGTGCCGGTGGTGACGTGGCGGATGGCAGCCACGACTTGCAGCTGCGTGGTGCCCTCGTAGATGTTCGTGATGCGGGCGTCGCGGTAGAGGCGTTCGCAGGTGTAATCCTTCATGAAGCCCGATCCGCCGTGCACCTGGATGGCGTCGTACGTGTTGCGGTTGGCGAACTCCGTCGACATGCCCTTGCCCATCGGCGTGAAGGCGTCGGCCAGCTTGGCGTAGCGCTTCTGCTCCTTGCGCTCCTCGGGCGTCAGCTTGCGCTCGCGGGCGATGTCGTCGAGGGCCTTGTAGATGTCCACGTAGCGAGCCGTCTCGTAGAGCATGGCGCGGGTGGCGTCGGCGCGGGCACGCATGAGGGCGAGCATCTCGTAGACGGCGGGGAACTCGATGATGGCGCGGCCGAACTGTCGGCGCTCGTTGGCGTACTTGTCGGCTTCGCGCCAGGCGGCTTCGCAGAGGCCCACGGCCTGCGCCATGATGCCGAGGCGGGCGCCGTTCATGAGCGCCATGACGTACTTGATGAGGCCCAGGCGACGCTCGCCGCAGAGCTCGGCGGGGGCGTTATTGAAGACCAGCTCGCAGGTGGGCGATCCCTTGATGCCCATCTTATTCTCGATGCGGCGGACATTGACGCCGCCGTTGCGCTTGTCGTAGATGAACATGGAGAGGCCGCGGCCGTCGCGGGTGCCCTCTTCGGAGCGGGCCAGGACGAGGTGGATGTCCGAGTCGCCGTTGGTGATGAAGCGCTTCACGCCGTTCAGTCGCCAGCACTGCGAGGCCTCGTCGTAGGTGGCCTTGAGCATGACGGACTGCAGGTCGCTGCCGGCGTCGGGCTCGGTGAGGTCCATCGACATCGTTTCGCCGGCGCAGACGCGCGGGATGTAGCGGCTGTGCTGATCCTCGTTGCCGAACTCGTAGAGCGTCTCGGCGCAGTCCTGCAGGCCCCAGAGGTTCTCGAAGCCCGCATCGGCGCGCGAGACAATGTCGGCGGCCATGATGTAGGGCACGATGGGGAAGTTCAGCCCGCCGTAGCGGCGCGGCATGGCCATGCCCATGAGTCCGGCACGGCGCACGGCGTCGAGGTTCTCCTGCGTGCCCGGTGCGTAGGTCACGCGACCGTCCGCCACCGTCGGGCCGTCACGGTCGACGCCCTCGGCGTTCGGTGCGATGACGTCGGCGCTGATCTCGCCGACCATCTCCAGCACGCGTTCGTAGCTGTCCATCGCGTCGTCAAAGTCGACCGGCGCGTAGTCGTACGTGTCTTTATCTCTGAAGTTACGCTCCTTCAGCTCCACGATGCGGCGCATGAGCGGGTGGTGCAGGTGGTGGCGGAGCGAGGGCGTATCGGTATAAAAGTTTGCCATGATGCTTCCTTATTATTTGCTGTTCTTCTTGTAATACTTGATCATGCGCGGCAGGACGCTCTCCACGGTGCCCGTGATCACGTAGTCCGCGATGGCATTGATCGGCGCCTCGGGGTCGCTGTTGATGGAGATGATGATGGCGCTCTCTTGCATGCCGGCGATGTGCTGGATCTGGCCCGAGATGCCGCAGGCGATGTAGAGCTTGGGTCGCACGGTGACGCCCGTCTGTCCGATCTGCCGGTCGTGGTCGGTGAAGCCCGCGTCGACGGCGGCGCGTGAGGCGCCCACCTCGGCGTGCAGCTCCTTGGCCAGGTCGAAGAGCAGCTGGAAGTTCTCCTTCGATCCCACGCCGTAGCCGCCGGCCACAACGATGGGCGAGCCCTTGAGGTTGTTCTTCGCCTTCTCCACGTGTCGCTCGATGACCTTCACCACGCAGTCTTCGTCGGTGATGTAGTCGCTCGTGTTGTGACGGATGATTTCGCCGCGATAGTTCGCGTCGCGCACCTCCTTCTTCATCACGCCCTCGCGTACGGTGGCCATCTGTGGCCGGTGGTCGGGGTTGATGATGGTGGCGACGATGTTGCCGCCGAATGCGGGGCGGATTTGGTAGAGCAGATTCTCGTAGGTGCGGCCGGCCTTGCGGTCTTCGTACGTGCCAATCTCCAGGGCCGTACAGTCGGCGGTGAGTCCGCTGGTGAGAGCCGACGAGACGCGTGGCCCAAGGTCGCGACCGATGACGGTGGCGCCCATCAGGGCGATCTGCGGTTGTTCTTCCTTGAAGAGCTTGACGAGCACGGCCGTGTGGGGCAGTGAGGTGTAGGGGGCCAGACGAGCGTCGTCAAAGACGTGCAACACGTCGACGCCGTAAGGCACGATCTGTCGTTCGATGCCATCCAGTCCGCTCCCGGCGGCCACGGCCTCGAGCTGGCAATTGAGCTTATCGGCCAGTGCGCGCCCCTTGGTGAGCAGCTCCAGACTGACGTCGGCTACGGTTCTTTCTTCTATTTCGCAGTAGACAAAAACGTTATTCATAGTGCTATTTCTCTTTATGGATTATGGAATCCTCTCATCGGTCATCCGGCACATTCGATTTCGTATCCGGCCAAGTTGGCCGGCCTCCTTGAGGCCTTGATTTTCTTTTCGCTTCCTTTTCTTGCATCAAGGCAAGAAAAGGAAGAAAGGAATGCACCATAGACCGAAAGGGCGTCATCCGATCGTGTGGTTACTAATTAGTTCCTTCATCAGCTCCTCGATGTCAGCGTCGGAGTCCGTCAGCGAGCGACTCTCTTTGGCTTGGAAGACGATGTTTTCGATCGTTTTCACCTTCGTCGGTGAGCCTGAGAGGCCGCACTGGGCCACGTCGCCGCCCACGTCCGCCACGGACCACTCGACGAGGTTCAGGTACGGGCGCGAGTCGTAAAGCTCGGCGTAGGGGAGGGGCTCGCCACCCTTTGTGCGCTCGGCTTTCTCTTGCGCACCCAGCGCGTGCTTGTACTTCTGCACGAGACGTGCGTTACGCGGCCTACATGCTGCGGCCGATCCGTTCACCGTGACCACGATGGGCAGCGGCCCTTCGACCGTCTCCACGCCTCCGGGGATCTTGCGTCGCACCGTGATACGTCCGTCCGTGACGCCGACAATCTCCTCCGCATACGTGATCTGTGACAGCCCGAGCTTCTCCGCCACCTGCGGACCCACCTGGGCCGTGTCGCCGTCGATAGCCTGCCGTCCGCCGACGATCAGGTCGAAGTCGCCGATCTTGCGGATCGCCATGGCCAAGGCATACGAGGTGGCCAGGGTGTCGGCGCCGGCGAAGGCGCGATCGGTGAGGAGCACCCCGTCGTCCGCTCCGCGATAGAGCCCCTCGCGGATGATCTCGGCGGCGCGTCCCGGCCCCATGGTGAGGAGCGTGACGGTCGATCCGGGATAGCGTTCTTTCAGTCGCAGCGCCTGCTCCAGCGCGCTGAGGTCTTCGGGGTTGAAGATGGCCGGCAGCGCTGCGCGATTGATGGTGCCATCCGCCTTCATCGCGTCCTTCCCGACGTTGCGCGTGTCCGGCACCTGCTTAGCTAATACAATAATTCTCATCTGTCAGAATATTATGGTTTGGCGGCAAAAGTAGGCGCAAGAATGAGATGGCGCCAGCCGGCTGTATATATAAGGTATGCTCCCGAGGTCTGCGTGCGGATGATGCAAGATCACCCATTGCCCGACGGCTTAGGAAGTCTTCCGAGGTGCTGGAATCAGTGATTCTGGGCTTAGGAAGTCTTCCGAGAGGGAATGCACCCCCGGTGTGTGCGCTATGCGAGGGGCTGGCGCTGGGCGTCCATGACGCGCATGAAGTTGCCGCCCCAGATGTTGGCAATGTCGGCGTCGGAGAGACCTTCGGCAAGTAGGCGGAGGGTGATTTGGATCATCTCGCCGGCCGATTGGCAGCCGATGAGGCCGCCGCCGCCGTCGAAGTCGGAGCCGATGCCGACGTGATTCGGGCCGACGAGCCGGATGACGTGCAGGATGTGGCGGACGGCATCGCTGAGGGTGGCGCTGTCGGGATGGTCGTGGTTGATGAATCCGCCATAAAGGCAGATTTGCATCACGCCGCCTTGCGCAGCGAGGGCGCGGATGCGGTCGTCGTCCAGGTTGCGGCGATGGTCGCAGAGGGCGCGGCAGGAGGAGTGGGTGGCGACGATGGGGCGTCGGCTGAGGCGGATAACATCGTCGAAAGTGGCATCAGCAGCGTGCGATACGTCGATCATCATGCCGATGCGGTTCATCTCAGTCACCACCTCGCGCCCGAAGGGACTGAGGCCGCCCCACTCGCCTTGTCCGGCGGCAGAGTCGCAGAGTTCGTTGTCTCCGTTGTGACAGAGTGTCATGTACGCCACGCCCATGCGCTTGAATGCGTGCAGTCGGGAGAGGTCGCGGCCGATAGCGTAACCGTTCTCGACGGCGGGAATGATGGCGCGTCGGCCCTCGCGCTTGAGTCGGCGGAGGTCGTCCGTAGAGCGGGCGATGCCGTGGAAGTCGGGATAACGGATGGCCTGCTCCTCGACGCGTGTGAGTCGCTCGACAGCGTAGTCGAAGGCGCGGCGGTGAGCCTCGTCGTTGCGTTCGCCCTGAGGCAGGTAGGCGGCCATGACGACGGCGTCGAGCCGTCCCTCGCGCATGAGCGGTAGGTTGACCCGGCCACCCTCCTTACGCCCGAGGTCAAAGGAGTCGAAGAGCATGGGCGTGTCGGTGTGCGAGTCGAGGGTGATCATGGTGTGGTGTAGGCGTCGGGCGTGGGCGTAGCGGTGCGCACGACTGACAAGATGGCGGAAGAGGTTGAGCATTGCCTCGTGGCCGGTGGTAGCGAGCCACTCGGGGTGCCACTGGACGCTGAGGATGGGGGATTCGGGGTGCTCCATCGCCTCGTTGACGCCGTCGGACGCCTCGGCCGTGGCGACGAAACCGGGGGCCAGGTCGCGGACGGCTTGGTGGTGGATCGTGTTGATGGGGATGGGGGCGGTACGCGCCGTGGCGTCGAGCCCCATCGCGCGTTGGAGTTCGGAATCAGGGGCGGTGAGGGTGACGGTCTGCGTGGTGACGTCGCGCGCTTCCTCCTGGCTATGTGGCAGTACGGAAGCGGGAAACTGCGTGGGAAGGTCTTGGTAGAGCGTGCCGCCAAAGGCCACATTGATGAGCTGATGACCGCGACAGATGCCGAAGATGGGGAGGCTGCGTTGGCAGGCCAGGCGGATGAGTTGCAGTTCGTAGGTATCGCGGATGGGATCGACGTCCTCGATCGACGGGTGGGGCGCCTCGCCAAGTAGATCGGGACTGATGTCGCCGCCGCCAGTCAGGAGCAGCCCGTCAAGGCCGTCAACGATTGTGGTGAGGACGCTCAGTTCGGTCGTAGTGGGTACGAGTACGGGGGCGCCACCTGCCAGGATGACAGATTGGAAATAGGGGTCGGCCAGCATCTCTTTGCCGTCTCGTCGGTTGACGGAAATGCCGATGCGTGGACGTGTGGCGGTGGCAGTGTCGACGGCTGAGGCACGGTCAACCTGCGCAAATAATTCTTCTAAAGTGGGTGACATATTGGGTTTGAATGGGAGAAAAAGAAGAGGGCAACCCCGCATGGCGATTGCCCTCTGTTGTTTAATGGTTTATGTATAAGACTTCACAGCAGATGCACCGCTATGCGAAGTGGCGATTATGCGTCGATGTTCGCGTATGTCGCATTCTCTTCGATGAACTCGCGGCGTGGGCCGACGTCCTCGCCCATGAGCATGGAGAAGATGGCGTCGGCCTCGATGGCGTTGTCGATGGTGATCTGTTTGAGAGTACGGTTTTCGGGGTTCATCGTCGTGTCCCAAAGCTGGTGGTCGTTCATCTCTCCAAGACCTTTGTAGCGTTGCGTGTGGATCTGGCTCTCGTTGCCGCCGCCGTAGGTGTCGATGAATTTCTGGCGCTGCTGCTCGGTCCAGCAATACTCCTCCACCTTGCCCTTCTTGCAGAGGTAAAGCGGTGGGGTGGCGAGGTAGACATACCCCTTCTCGATCAGTCCGCGCATGCGTCGGAAGAAGAAGGTGAGGATCAGGGTGGCAATGTGGCTACCGTCTACGTCGGCATCGGTCATGATTATTATCTTATGGTAACGGAGCTTGCTTAGGTTCAGCTCCTTCGGGTCATCCTCGGTGCCGATCGATACGCCCATCGCTTTGAAGATGTTTTGGATCTCCTCGCTTTCGAACACACGGTGCTCCATCGCCTTCTCTACGTTGAGGATCTTACCACGGAGAGGCAGGATGGCTTGGAAGTTTCGGTCGCGCCCCTGCTTGGCTGTGCCGCCGGCGGAGTCTCCCTCGACGAGGAACAGCTCGCAGATGGCAGCGTCTTTCGAAGAACAGTCGGCCAGCTTACCGGGCAGTCCGCCGCCTGAGAGGGGTGATTTACGTTGCACCATCTCGCGCGCCTTGCGTGCCGCTTGACGTGCGGTAGCCGCGAGGATTACCTTGTCGACGATCGTTTTAGCCTCTTTCGGGTGCTCCTCTAAGTAGTTGCCGAGGGCCTCGCCTACGGCCATATCGACAGCGCCCATCACCTCGTTGTTTCCGAGCTTCGTCTTGGTCTGCCCCTCGAACTGTGGCTCGGCCACCTTGATCGAAATTACGGCTGTGAGCCCTTCGCGGAAGTCGTCGCCTTGGATCTCTACCTTGGCCTTCTCCAGCAACTTAGAGTCTTCGGCGTATTTCTTCAGCGTACGAGTTAGCCCACGTCGGAAGCCAGAGAGATGCGTGCCGCCCTCGATGGTGTTGATGTCGTTGACGTAGGAGAAGACGCTCTCGTTGTACGATGTGTTGTAGGTCATGGCCACTTCGACGGGGATACCCTGTTTCTCGGTGACGATATGGATCACGTCGTGGATCAGTGCCTCTTTCGATTTGTCGATGTAGCGCACAAACTCCTTCAGCCCTTCGTGCGAATAGAAGACCTCAGACTTATACGTGCCGTCTGGCTTTGCTTCACGCCGGTCAGTCAATGTCAAGCGGATGCCTGCGTTCAGGAAGGCTAGCTCGCGGAGTCGATTGGCCAGTATCTCGTATTTATATTCGGTCATGGTGAAGATCGAGGCGTCTGGCTTGAATTCGATGGTCGTTCCGGTACGATCGCTGTCGCCTGTCACCTGAATGTCTGCCAGTGGCTTGCCACACGAGAACTCCTGCACGTAGACTTTGCCGTTACGGTGTACTTCAGCTTTCAGGTGGGTCGACAGCGCGTTGACGCATGATACGCCGACGCCGTGCAGTCCACCGGACACTTTGTAGGTGCCCTTGTCGAACTTACCTCCGGCATGGAGTACAGTCAGCACGACCTCCAATGCCGATTTACCTTCCTTCTCGTGGTAATCGACCGGAATGCCTCGCCCGTCGTCCGTCACGCTGATCGAATTATCCTCACGGATCACGACGTTGATATTCTTGCAAAAGCCGGCTAGTGCTTCGTCGATGGAGTTGTCCACCACCTCGTAAACCAAATGGTGGAGCCCTTTCTCGCTCGTATCGCCGATGTACATGGCGGGGCGTTTACGGACGGCTTCCAGACCTTCGAGCACTTGGATGTTTTT
>CALHPT010000154.1 GCA_938036405.1 uncultured Tannerella sp. | reverse complement strand
GGTGTGCTTTATATCGGAGGGAGGGACTGGGATGAATTAGTTATCCAGTTCGCACTCCACGCCATACTCCGCTTTATACAGTTTGCGGTAGACAGCCGGCTCTTTGGTGCGCAGCTCGATGATCTTGTCGCCCGGCACATCGCTCAGCTTCTTGTATTCCGTAGCAGAGCCTCCTTCGGCCGAAAACTTCATCACATCCGTCAGCTTCACCGAGGCGTTCATGCTGCCCAGCAGCTGACTCAGCTCCGTCGATCCGACCTTCTTGCCCAGCTCGATAAAGTAGTCACGCTTCTCTGCGGGGATCTTCTTGGCCGCGAGCGCGCCATCCACCATGTCGGTCACTGCCGAGAGCTCCGCATGTTCGATATCGCCCTTCAGGGTCTCGATCTCCTGTTTTTGTGCTTCCACTTTGGCCTTGGCTGCCGTCAGCACTTCGTCTACCGTTGCTTCGGCTTTGGCTGCCGAGGGCTCTTCTGCCGCCATCTCCATGTTTGCTTTCTCGGCGTAGGTGTTTCGTGCGGACGGCTGGCTACGTAGCATCGGCATGGGAGACCATTCGCGCAGAAACCATGTGTTGAATAGTGGAGCGACTTGTTCCTTGCCGGGCGCTCCTGTCGAGAGAGTCAGCTTCACACGTTTCCAGTCGACGCCCGTCGTCTGCTTCACTTTCGCCTTCTGCACAATGCGGATCGGCTTCTCGGGCGACTCCACGTTGATGCCGTAGTAAGGCGTCCAGCTGGCGGCGAAGGTGCAGTAGCTCACGGCCACGCGTACGGCGCCGGCCACGGGTGCCGTCACGTTGAGGCGCAGCGCTCCGGCGTTGTGACCCGCCTCGGCGAGCTGCTGACTGAGTCGCTTGACGGTGGCGTCACACGTCTTCATCTCCGCGCGGAGGCGGATGAGCTCGTTTTCGATGGCGATCTTCTTCGTCTTGTAATAATCCATGCTCCGAGAAAGCTCATCGAGCGACACGCCGCGCTCGGACGGGGTGGCCATCTTCTGCGTCATGCCGGTCTCGAGGAGTTTGAGCATTTGCTCGTTCGTCTTCGTCTCGATGCCGATCTGCCGGAGCTTGTTTTCGTACGTTCGGAGTGAGTCCAGCATGCGTTGTGTGCCTGCGTCGGCGGCCTTATCGGTCTGGTGGCGCGGCACATACTCGTAGGCCGTGATCAGGGCGCCGCCGCTCATGCCGATCCGGAGGCTGCTCTCGTCGATGCCTGAGCTGAGGCCTTCGATCCACACTTCGTTGTCGCCCTTGTCCAGTGTCACCGAAGCGGTATGCTCCAGTACGGCGCCGCGATAAAAGACGGTCGCCTCGTTCAGTTTCGCCGGTGCCGATTTGGGTCCGCCGGCCAGTGCTTCCATTGTCATACTCATGATGAGTAAACCTGCTGTGATAAATACGGTTGCTTTCATAATCTCTTCTTTTTATGGGGTTGGAGTTTGGGCAAAGGTAGACGGCTCGTTGTGCTCTTTCGCTGCCTCTGCTTTCGCCGCTGCATCCTTTTTGGCTCGGCGGGTACCGGCGCGTCGGGCGAGGAGCTCGGCGTAATGCTTACGGAGGATGTTGACGCCGGAGAGCGTCCGGCTCCACGCCTCCACCTCGGGGTAGGCGTCGGCCATGACGGCCAGGTAGAGGCTGAGCCGGGTATAGTCCGCCGTGATCTGGCGACGCATGGTCACGACATCGACCGGGATGCGCCAGGCTTCATGGGCGCGAACCTCGGCGGCGTGGGCGCGATAGGCCTCGTTGGCGGCGCGGATAGCGTCCACGTCGGGCTGCAGGTGGAGCCGCTGGACGGCTTCGGCGTAGGGCGATTTCGTGAGGTCATTGAGGAAGTTGTCCGTGGCGCCGGTGAGCTTCTGGACGTTGAGGGGGTAGACGAGCCGATGCTTCCGCCAGAGGATGTTCAGCGTCTTGTAGGCCTGGTGGTCCTCCACGTCTTCGGACAGCCGATAGACCTTGAATCGGAGTCCGAAGCGGCTGATGGCCGTCCGCCGCTCGCTGTTTTTCGTGTGCGCCACGGCCGTCTCGGGCCTTCGCTGGGGGTCGCGCGTGGCGCCCTCCAGGGGTCCGATAGCGGCTTTGATAGCCAACGTGTAGCGCTTCAGAGGCGCGTCCGTCTCGATCAGCGTCGCGCCTCTTATTTCGATCTGTTCCACCGTCTCGCGCATCAGCGTGATGAACTCCATCTGCTGTAAACGGGTGGCGTTGCAAGCCATTAACTTCTTCATCTTGTTTTTTCTCCTGACTTCTTCTGACAAGGGGGTGAATCCGGCGTATAAATGTGCATTGTCTATAGACAAATCTGCCTATAACATGTTTCAATCTCTATTGTCTATAAACAAACCGTGCATTTATATGCTTCAAATACTCTCGTCACCAGACAAAAGTATGCATTATATCTATACGCACCTGTTGTCTATAGACAAAATCAATGATTATATATAACGCTTTGTTTTGTCTATGGACAATCGTATGTTTTACATGTAAACGACCTTTTTGTCTACAGACAAAATCAACCGTAATACGTTTCTCAGCCCATTGACGACCGCCGACCGTCCGCCCGAAAACAAAAAGCCCCCATCTGCAACAGCAGACAGGGGTCAAACGGGCGGGGAGGGACCGTATAAAATGAAGAACGCCCCCCAAGTATGCTGCCTTACGGCTCGCCTGGGAGGCTTATTGTCTTTTATTCTATATAAATTCCTTCCTCTTGGAAAA
>CALHPT010000153.1 GCA_938036405.1 uncultured Tannerella sp. | reverse complement strand
CATCACCTCATATTCAGGCGGGAACGTATCAAAACATGGATTATGATTTTGTTTTTTCCATAGAAAATGGTGCTGACAAAAAGAAATTTCGTGAACTGTATGAAACCGTTTCTCCGGGGTTTACCGAGGTCTTCCACTTTGATTTTGTAGAAGGCTCGCCAGATGTCTTGAAGACTCCTGATCAGGTAATGATCCCCGAGAGCATGGCTCGCAAGATATTTGGCCAGGAATCAGCAGTCGGGAAAAAGCTCATCAACCCATATCTCACGCTGACGGTAGGTGCGGTGTATCGCGACTTCCCCGATAACACGCTGGTGAGTAACGTGATTTATCACGCCATCTCAGAGCAAGAGAATAAAACGAACTGGGGCAATTGGAACTACACCGCCTTTATTCGGGTGGACGACGCGGCCAACCTCCCGACCATTTACGAGAACTTCAAAAAGCATTTTACGAATGTCTTGAAGGAACAATTCGGAGCGGAAGGTGTCGCGGAGTGGGAAGCGGTAGGTGCCGACCTGCGTTTTACTCCCCTGCCGGATGTGCACTTCGTTTCTAATGTGCAGTTTGACAACATGCCGAAAGCCAACGCCCAAGCCCTGCATGTGTTGACGGCCATCGCATTCGTCGTGCTCCTAATCGCGGGAATAAATTTCACCAACTTCAGCATCGCACTCACGCCCATGCGCATTCGAAGCATCAACACGCAGAAAGTACTCGGGAGTTCGGTCGGGAATATCCGCCGCGCTTTGGTGGCAGAGTCTCTTTTGATCAGTTTGGCTGCATACATTTTGGCGGTAGGGCTTGTTGCGCTCTTTGCGCGTAGCCCGCTTTCTGCATTAGTCACTACCGACCTCGGAATTTTATCGCACAAAGTCGTTGTAGGAGCAACGGCGTTCATTGCTTTATGCACCGGACTTGCAGCAGGCATTTATCCGGCTTTTTATATGACGTCTTTTCCGCCCGCACTCATTCTGAAAGGCAGTTTTGGCCTATCCACACGCGGACGGGCCTTGCGCAACGCCCTGATTGGTGTGCAATACTTTGCATCCTTCGCGCTCATCATCGGGGCGGGGTGTATGTATTTGCAAAATCACTTTATGCAGCACGCGCCGCTGGGTTACGAACGTGATCAGATCATTATTGCCGAGCTGAGCGATGAGGGCCGAGCGCATCCGGAGACTTTTATGAACAAAATGAAGTCGTACGCAGATGTTTCAGGCATTACGCGCTCCGAACAAATCCTATCCAGTGCGGATTCATACATGACTTGGGGCCGGGATTATCGCGGCAAACAGATAGATTACGTAGTCATCCCCGTGGAGGCTTCGTTCCTCGATGTTTTGGGCATTCCGGCCATCGAGGGGCGAACGTTCCGAACGGAAGATGCCCTTACACGGCATGGGGCATATGTATTTAATGAACGCGCGAAGCAAGAATATGGGCTGGAATTAGGCACGATGATCGACAGCACCCAAATCGTCGGCTTTATGCCAGACGTGAAGTTTGCATCCTTCCGTAATGCGGTCGAGCCGATGGCGTTCTATGTGTGGGGAAAGGAAAATTGGGGAAACAACTCCCGTTACGTTTATATCCGCATGAAAGCGGGCACAGATATGCGTGCCGCGATGGAGCATGTACAGTCTGTGCTGAAAGAATTGGATCCGGACTATCCGTTCAACGTCTTTTTCTTCGATAAAGTCCTCCAGCAACTCTACGAGAAGGAGCGCGCCGTCGGTTCTTTGATCACGCTGTTCAGCGCGATAGCTATTTTCATCTCGATGGTGGGTGTGTTCGGCCTCGTGGTCTTCGACAGCGAGTATAAAAAGAAGGAGATCGGCATCCGGAAGGTTTTTGGCTCGTCGACAAGGCAGATTCTGGCTCGTTTTAATCGCACCTATTTCAAGATTGTGATCGTGTGCTTCGTCGTGGCCGCCCCCGTCGCCTATTATGGCGTGTCGCAATGGCTCACGAACTTCGCCTACCGCACACCGATCCGCTGGTGGATCTTCGCACTCGCATTTATCGCCGTGGCAGCGATCACGTTTTTCACGGTAACGTTTCAGAACTGGCGCGCCGCCAATGCCAATCCGGTAGACAGTCTCAAAAGCGAATGAAATGGTGACGAAGGCGATAATATCGCTTGCCCATATGTTATAGATGATGGTTAAGGGATTTATTTTCAGAGTCTATATAGGAGGGAACATGCGGAATATCCCTTTCGGATTGTACGCGTGTCTTCCTTCCTCAAAAATCTTTCTCTGGAAAATTTTGAGCGAAAACTTTGCACGTTTAGAAAAGC
>CALHPT010000152.1 GCA_938036405.1 uncultured Tannerella sp. | reverse complement strand
CCTTTTTCTGTTTTTCGAAAAAGTCGCACAAAAATATTGATTTATTTTCATATAGCACCATAATGAAGGTGGAAAAAGCGTAGAAAATAGTCAAAATATATGTTATCATTCTTCCTCAGATTTCAAAAATGATATGAAACATCTTTCTATACTTGCCGCATTTGTGGGTTTTCAGCTTATTCGGAAACTTTTTTTATCTTTGACCTATCATAAACAATACTGCTAAAAATATGGCTGACGACAAGAAAATCATCTTCTCTATGGTGGGCGTGAGCAAAACCTTCCCGCCCCAAAAACAGGTGTTGAAAAACATCTACCTCTCCTTTTTCTATGGCGCCAAGATTGGCATCATCGGACTCAATGGCTCCGGCAAATCCACCCTCCTCAAGATCATCGCCGGACTCGACAAAGACTATCAAGGCGAAGTTGTCTTCTCGCCCGGATACTCCGTGGGCTACCTCGAGCAAGACCCGCATCTGGAGCCCGGCCGGACGGTCAAGGAGATCGTCCAAGAGGGCGTCCGCGAGACGGTCGACCTGCTCAAGGAATTCGAGGAAGTCAACGAACGCTTTGGCGACCCCGAAGTGCTCGAAAACCCGGACAAAATGGACGCCCTGATGAACCGTCAGGCGGAGCTGCAAGACCGCATTGATGCCCTCGACGCATGGAACCTTGACAGTCGCCTCGAGCGCGCCATGGACGCCCTGCGCTGCCCGCCCGAAGACCGCATCGTGGACACCCTCTCCGGCGGCGAACGTCGTCGCGTAGCCCTCTGCCGCCTGCTCCTCCAGCAGCCCGACGTCCTCCTCCTCGACGAGCCCACCAACCACCTCGACGCCGAGTCCATCGACTGGCTCGAGCAGCACCTCCAGCAGTACGCCGGCACCGTCATCTGCATCACTCACGACCGCTACTTCCTCGATCACGTCGCCGGTTGGATCCTCGAGCTCGACCGCGGCGAGGGCATCCCCTGGCGTGGCAACTACTCCTCTTGGCTCGACCAGAAGACCCAGCGCATGGCGCAAGAAGAGAAGCAAGCCAGCAAACGTCGTAAGACGCTCGAGCGCGAGCTGGAGTGGATTCGCATGGCCCCCAAGGCGCGTCAGGCCAAGGGTAAGGCCCGTCTGAACTCTTACGAAGCCCTCCTCAACGAGGATCAGAAGGAGCGCGAAACGAAGCTCGAAATCTTCATCCCCAACGGCCCACGCCTCGGCAACAAGGTGATCGAGGCGCAACACGTAGCCAAGGCTTTCGGCGACCGACTCCTTTTCGACGACCTCAACTTCATGCTCCCGCCTAACGGCATCGTGGGCGTCATCGGCCCCAACGGCGCCGGCAAGACCACCCTTTTCCGTATGATCATGGGCCAGGAATCGATCGACCGCGGCGAGTTTGCCGTCGGCGAGACCGTCCGCATCGGCTACGTCGACCAGTCGCACGCTGCCATCGATCCCGAGAAGACGGTCTATCAAGTCGTCTCCGGCGGCAACGACACGATGCGTATCGGCGGCCGCGAGATCAACTCCCGCGCCTACCTCTCACGCTTCAACTTCGCCGGCGCCGATCAGGAGAAACGTTGCGGCGTACTCTCCGGTGGCGAGCGCAACCGTCTCCATCTGGCGCTCACGCTGAAGTCCGAAGCCAACGTCCTCCTCCTCGACGAGCCGACGAACGACATTGATGTGAACACGCTCCGCGCCTTGGAAGAGGGTCTCGAAGCCTTCGCCGGATGCGCCGTTGTTGTCTCGCACGACCGCTGGTTCCTCGACCGCATCTGTACGCACATCCTCTCCTTCGAGGGCAACTCCGAAGTTGTCTTCTACGAAGGCAGCTACTCCGATTATGAGGAGTACAAGCGGAAGAAGGATGGCTACACCGAGCCCAAGCGCATCCGCTATCGGCAGCTCGGATAATTGCCAATTGATAATGTAGGTCATGGGTACTCGGCACGCTCCTTCGGGGCGATCGGGTACCCGACAATCTTAGCCGGCGACCGTAGTCGCCGTTTCAAGAATGATTCTCCCCCGAGGCGGGGCATAGTTGGGAAATACTCCAGCAATACTTGCAGGTTTAGAAAACGGCTCTATCTTTGCCCCCGACAAGAGAACAAAAGGGTTCCTTGGCCGAGTGGTTAGGCGCCGGTCTGCAAAACCGTTTACGGCGGTTCGATTCCGCCAGGAACCTCAGAAGTAGAGCTCCGCTATCCGACAGGATGGCGGAGCTCTCTGCTTTTAGCCGCAGGGTATGTGGGGCGGCTGGGTCGGGGCTTTTTGCTTATCTTTGACTTTTGAGATCGTGCCCACTCTGGGCGCATCTTCTCTCCATGTACATTATTATATAGAAATACAGATACTCATCTCACATGAAGCGACTATTCGCATGTACCCTTGCGCTATGTGCCGCCCTCAGCCTCCAGCTACAGGCCCAGCGCTCTGAGCTCCGCCTCGAGAAGGGGTGGCGCTTCACCCGCCAGGACCAAGCTTCCTTCTCCACCCCCGACTACAACGACAGCAAGTGGAGCCGTGTCACCGTCCCCCACGACTGGGCGATCTACGGGCCCTTTAGCTTTGAGAACGACAAGCAGCATCTGGCTATCGCACAGGATGGTCAGAAGGAAGCTATGGAGCATGCTGGTCGTACCGGTGGCCTTCCCTTCGTAGGGGTTGGCTGGTACCGCCGCAGCTTGGACATCCCTCAAGACCTCGGTGACCGCCGTGTCTTCCTCCGCTTCGATGGCGCGATGAGCCACGCCCGCGTCTACGTCAACGGCAAGGAGGTCGGCTACTGGCCCTATGGCTACAACACGTTTGCCTTCGACATCACCCCATACGTTCGTCCCGGCGCAAGCAACACGCTTGCTGTCCGCCTGGAGAACAAGCACGAGAGCAGCCGCTGGTACCCTGGCGCAGGGCTCTACCGCAACGTGCACCTCACCATCACCTCCCCCGTCTACGTCCCTCTCTGGGGCACACAGATCCAGACCCCCACAGCCAAGGCAAGCCACGCCTATGTGGATGTCCGTACACGCATCGCAGGGATGAGCTCGCTCGCTGGCCGTCCTCTACAGGTGACGACCCAGCTCCTCTCCCCTGCTGGCAAGGTCGTCGCACAGTGCGAAGAGGAGATCCAGAGCTCTAGTGCTGAACACCTCTGCCATACGGGCTTCGAGCTCCAGAGCCCCCAGCTCTGGGACATCAACCAGCCTCACCTCTACAAGTATGTCGTCGAGCTAAGCGATGGCGGACGTGTACTCGACCGCGACACCACGACCTTCGGTATCCGCTCCATCGAGCTGAAGGCGGGCGAAGGCTTCTTCCTCAACGGCCGTAAGCTGAAGTTCCAAGGCGCTTGCCTCCACCACGACCTCGGCCCTCTCGGTGCCGCTGTCAACGAGGCTGCTATGCGCCGCCAGATCCGCCAGATGCAGGACATGGGCGTCAATGCCATCCGCACCTCACACAACATGCCCGCACCTGAGTTCGTCCGTCTCTGTGACGAGATGGGTATGCCGCTGATGGCCGAGAGCTTCGACTCATGGGCCCAGCCCAAGGTGCCCAACGGCTACAACCTGGACTTCAACGAGTGGCATGAGCGTGACCTCACGAACCTCATCCACCAGTTCCGCA
>CALHPT010000151.1 GCA_938036405.1 uncultured Tannerella sp. | reverse complement strand
CCCGGGCCCTGTCGTGCCCGATTGGAGGGCGTATGCGATACGCCCCTACCCTGACGGTCGAAAAGACATGATTGTTTTTTGCCCCCTTATGTTTTCGTTCTTCCCTTGACGACTCCTGAGAGCAAAAAAGAAGGTCCTGCCGGTTCGAAAACCAACAGGACCTTTTGAACGGTGCACCCCGGAAGCTCCGGGATCCGTAGTTGTTAGGCGAACTTAACGCTCACCGGCCTCGCGTTTCGCGTCATTGACCATCTTCTCGTTAGCGCTGATCAGGATCTCAACACGGCGGTTCTGGGCACGTCCCTCCACCGTGTTGTTGCTTGCCACGGGCTGATGGATACCCTTGCCCTCATAGACCATGCGTCGACTGCTTACGCCTTGGTCAAGCAGATAGTCGTAAACACTCCTGGCGCGTCGTTCAGACAGACTCTGGTTGTAGTCCACTCGTCCCGTATTGTCCGTATGACCCACTATACGGAGGTCGGTATCCCTGTTTTTCTCCAGGTTACGAGCAAGGTCGCGCAGTGCGGACTTCGACGCAGCACTCACAGTGCTGGAGTTCGTAGCGAAGAGGATTCCCGAGTCGAATGTGACACGCAGAGCCGGAGCCTGCCCGTCTTCCTCTATCACTTCCACCTTCGTATCGTCCGGCAGCACCTTCTCCAGTTCCTTCTTCTGTTTGTCCATCTTCTTACCGATGATGGCTCCCGTGGCGCCACCGACAGCGGCACCAATGACGGCTCCAAGTGCCGTGTTACCGGCCATCTTTCCGATGCCCGCGCCGACGGCAGCTCCTCCACCGACACCGATAGCTGTACCCTTTGCGGTGTTGCTTGCCCCGCATCCTGTCAGCAAGAGCGACACGCAGGCGATCGCCATTGCCAATACCTTAAAGTTCTTGATCATTCTGTTCACTGTTTTTTGGGTTGATAATATTTTATACATAAGTCTCTATGAAAGACGGCGCAAGGTACGACCTTTTACCGACGACTCCGGACAGCCCAGCCTTCGCGCAACCGCTTCGTCGCTCTGTCCATCGCCCGTCCCGAGCACCTCTGAAGGCTCATTCGTGGACACCCTCCAGCGCCTCCGGTTCGGCCTATTGACCGTTCCTCCCGACCGTCTAGAGACGTCACTTGCACTTCCGTTCCTTGCGAATCGACTGCTGACCGTGACGTATTTACTCGTCGCATGCGCCGCATAAACGCCCAACGTTCCGCCCTCCGCGTACCCGCTGATGATACTCCTTGCTTTCATATCTGTACTTGCATCCGACAGGCCGTAGGGATAAACGTTTAGTAGGGGCACTTTATTGATACGTATCCTTTCAAAAAGTGTTCCCTGGGAGTACTTATCTATCCTGTTCTGTTTTTTGAAGTGCCGTATGGGCTTACTCCGGGCTTCACCTCCCGCTTGGCTACTTATTTCGACACCCGGTTCCTTGACACCGTTCGCCCCTTCAAGGGCTGAGCGTAGCCGGATCACGTTTTTGATTCCTCTGACGTTCTCACGTCTTAGGGGACTCTTTTTTACCGATAAAATTCCTGATGGCGGATGCGGGTGATCTTGCCGAACGTGGCCAGTCGACGCTTGTCTATCCGGTGCGCATTTCCGACTATGACGTAGACGGGCTTACGTCCGCAGACATGCGCTTGGTAAAACCGGGTGATATCGTCCATCGTCATCCGTCGGATGTTGTCCAGTAGCGCCCGGTGCGGGTCGTCCGTATAGCCGTCACGTCGGAATTCGGCTATGCGCGTCGAGATGTCGCGAAAGGCCGGATAGGCATTATTGACCCGATTGATCTCTGTCCGGATCAGGGAGTCGATGCGCTCGGGATGTTCGGGCATGTGGTTGATGAGCGCATCCAGCACTTCGAGGGCGTCGATCGTCTTATCGCACTGCGTGGATAGGTACGCCACGAACCGCGTCGGAAGGTCCGACAGGCGGTAGGGCGGCAGACGGTACGCTCCCGACGTGTAGTAAGCCAGCGAACGAAACTCGCGGATCTCTTGAAACATAAGCGACGACATCCCCTCTCCGAAATACAGCGAGAAAAGGTCAGCCGTGTGACGCTCGCGGAGGGTCGGCAGCGGATCGCAAGGCATGTAGACGTAGATGATATTCTGGAAAACGTCTGGCATGTGGTAGAGGAAGACGCGCGGGCGGTCGTAGCTGACGAGCCGTCGATAGGGGGCCACCGTGGCGACACGTCCCCCTACGGGTGGCGGAAAGCAACGCTGAGTGCGTCCGGCCACGCGCTCCGCAGGCAGCGTGCCACAGTAATGGGCCGTGCACTCCCGACGGACAGCGTGTCGAAACAACTCGACAAGCTCGCGCCCCGTGGTGCGCTTCACGTCGCGCAGAGAGGGCCGCGTCAGGAATTGCGACTCCGGGCCGTACTGCACAAACTCGAAGAGCGCCTCGGCCACCTCATTGTTCGATTTGAAGAAGGCCTTATCGGCCACCCTTGCGTCGTCGACTAAGGTTTTGAGCTTAGCGTCGTCCGCCTTCACCCCCGCCACAAACCCTGCGACCAACTCCAGCGTCTCGTCGAATGCCGTGTCGAAACCGGTGATCTTGAGGGTGAGGCTGTGGTCATCGGCACCCATATCGAGCGTGCTGCCGAGCGTCTGTAGGCGGGTGTGTAGCGCGTCGAACGAGAGGGAGGCCGTACCGAGGAGGGGGATGTATCCGGTGAGTTGCTTCAAACGCGGCTCCTCGATGAGTCCGATTGCATAGGATAGTTTGAGGGTGAAGATGTTGTTGACCCTGTTCGGAGTGATGTAGAGCGTGAAACCGTCGGCAGGACGGAGTGTCTGCACATCATGCTCAAAGTCGACGAAGCGCGGCCGCACCTCCTCTACCGGTATACGGTCGAGCCAATCGCTGTAGGCCGACGATGCGTCTGCATGCTTCGGCACGATCGGTGCGAAGCTCGGCTTGACGAGGCGCTCCTTCGGGTAACGCCCGGTCTTTTTCTTCACGAATAGATAGTTGGCCCCGAAATACTTATTGGCGACACGCACCACGTCCTCCTTCGTGAGCGCCTCGGCAAGGCTGAGCTCCTCGCGGTAGTCGGCCCAGGTCTTGCCTTGGGAGAAGAGACGCACCATGATCTGGCTGCGCGAGTCGATATCCTCGAGTTCGGTCAGGTGGCGGCGGAGCTGTTCACGCTTGAGACTGTTGAAGATCTCGTCCGTGAAGTCCCCCTGCTTGACCCGCTCGAGCTCTCGCCAGATCATGCGCTCGGCCGAACGACACGTGTGCGAGAGCCGCGGCACGGCGACGATCCCGATGAAGCCCGCTTCGTTGAACGACTCACCGCCGATCATGGCCCCCATCAGGCGTCGCTCGACCATGAGGCGGTCCAGGTAGCCCGTGCCATTGGAGTTGTTGAGGATACCCGCGGCTACGTCCAGTGCCGGCTGATCGGGGTGATTGGCGGGCACGCCGCGAAAGCCCAATGCGACGGCTTTGAGTAGCGGCAGGGGGATCTTGATCGTGGTTCGCTCGCGGCCGCGGAATGGACGGATGCGGACCGTCGGCGCAACGTCTGGTACGCCTCGCGGGATACGCGAGAAGGTGCGCTCGATGATGGGCAGGGCCCGTCGGGTGTCAAAATCGCCGCTCAGGATCAGCCCCATGTTCGAGGAGACGTAATAGGTCTTGAAGAAGCGTTTCATCTCCGAAAGGCGCGGATTCTTGAGGTTCTCCGCGCTGCCAATGATGGGATATGCGTAGGGGTGAGGGTGGAAATACTTCTCCAGCAATCGCTCGATGGATCGGTTGAGGATCATGTCGTCGCGGCGGTTTTTCTCCTCGTAGACGGTCTCCAGCTCGCTTTGGAACATGCGAAAGACGGGCCGTATGAGTCGCTCGCTGTTGAGCTCGGCCCACTGCTCCAAGTATTGCGGCGAGAAGAGGTTGTGATAGACGGTGTAATCGTACGACGTGCCGGCGTTCAACTTCGAGCCGCCGTATTTCGTGATCAGTTTGTCGAACTCATTGGGGATGACGTAGTCTGCGGCCTGGATGCTGAGCTCGTTGATCTCCATTTGGATGGCATCCCTCCGCTTGCTGTTCTTGGTTGCGGCCAGCTCCTCGTACTTGGCTTCGATGGCGTCGAGGAGGACCTTCTCGGCGGCATAGTCGGTCGTCCCGATCTGCTCTGTGCCCTTAAACATCATGTGCTCAAAGTAGTGCGCGATGCCCGTGTTGGGCGAATCCTTCGAGCCGGCCAGCACGACGACGGCTCCGAAGACCTTCGGCTGACTGTGATCTTCGTTGAGCCATACGGTCAGGCCATTGTCCAAGATATACTCGTTGATCTCTGTCGATACGAGCGCCGGCGCAGTTTGCTTCATGATTGCGGAATGGATGTTGGGGATTGATTTCAATTCAATCATTCAACAGATGGCGGCGTGAATAGTTCATTCCAGAGGGCATCATCATGGAGGGAGTGGCGTCAGGGCCAACGTCCTCGATCGGGGGCGACTGCTACGGGCTGTATGGCAGGAATCCTTCTGACAACGCCCTCCTGCTCACCGCTTGTTGGGGATCGTCCGCAGTCAATGCCCTCAGCCCGACAAAACGGGATGCGCCGCCATTGGACAATGGGCGTTTGAATACATATAGACCTTCATCGCCTATAGACAATGAGCACTCATATATGTTATGCCTCTTTTTGTCTATAGACAAAGACTACGTATAGATATAAATAGCCTCATTGTCTACAGACAAAAACTTTCCATAGATATAAATAGCCCCATTGTCT
>CALHPT010000150.1 GCA_938036405.1 uncultured Tannerella sp. | reverse complement strand
TCGCATCGCCGCCAACCGTTGCGCAATCTCCGGCACATACCGCCGCACGCCTTCGGGCAAGAAGAATCGCACGTCGTGCCCCGCACGGATGGCCTCGCGGATGAAGGTCGATGAGACGTCCATCATCGGCGCCGCCACGGCCCGCACGTCGGCCGTCTCGTCCGGCGCGATCTCGGGGACAGGATAGCCGGGACGCGGATAGACGATGAGCGAGAACTCACGCCGGAGCGCCTCCGCATCGCGCCATCGCCCCATGTCCGCCCAGCTGTCGGCGCCAATGATGAGCGAGAATCGGCAGTCGGCGTGCGACTCGCGCAGCGTGCGCAGGGTGTGGATCGTGTACGACGGTCGCGGCAGGCCGAACTCCACATCGCTGACCCGAAACCGCGGATAATCCCCCACCGCGGCCCGCGTCATCTCCAGCCGGAAAGCGTCGTCGAGCAACACATTCTCAGACTTCAGCGGGTTGCGCGGCGTGACCACAAACCACAGTTCGTCCACACCGCCGTACTCGCACATCCAGTTGGCGAGCATCAAATGGCCCATATGAATCGGGTTGAACGACCCGGAAAAGATCCCTACGTGACGCATCATCCGTCGACTCCTCCCTATCCTTCGATAAACTCCCGCACCACACGCACTACCTCGCGCTGCGCCGTCTCGAGATCGTCGTTGAGGATGACCACATCGAAACGCGGAGCGAACGTCAACTCGTACTCCGCCTTCCGCAGCCGATCCTCGATCACCTCCGGCGCGTCCGTGGCACGCGTCACGAGCCGTTCCCGCAGCGCCTCCACCGACGGCGGTCGGACGAAGATCGAGAGTGCCTCGCCGGCGTATTGCTCGCGAATGTTGCATCCGCCCACCACGTCCACGTCGAAAACAACCGTCTCCCCACGCTCGCGAATGCGCTCCACCTCGGAGCGCAGCGTGCCGTAGAATCGATCGCTGTAGACTTCCTCGTATTCCAAAAAGTCGCCCGCGGCAATGCGCCGGCGAAACTCGTCGGGCGAGAGGAAGTAGTACTCCCGCCCGTCCTGCTCCTCACCGCGCGGCGGCCGACTGGTGGCGGAGATGGAGAATCGCAGCGGCAATCCCTGCTGCAACAAGTGCCGAATGAGCGTCGACTTGCCCGACCCCGACGGCGCGGAGAAGATGATCAGCCTACCTCGTTTCATCGCTCACAGTACGTTGAGGATTTGCTCCTTGATCTGCTCCAGCACGTCCTTCATGCGCACCACGATGATCTGCATCTCGGCGTGGTTGCTCTTCGACCCGAGCGTATTGATCTCACGGCCGATCTCCTGCGCGATGAAGCCGAGCTTCTTACCCTGTCCGTGCTCGCTGTCGAGCGTGCGGAGGAAGTAAGTGAGGTGGTTCGCCAGCCGATCCTTCTCCTCGTTGATGTCCAGCTTCTCGAGGTAATAGATCAGCTCCTGCTCCAGGCGGTTGCGATCATACTCCACCTCGTTGATCTTTTTCAGGTTCTCCGTCAGCCGACCGCGTATCTTCTCCACGCGCTCCTGCTCGTAAGGCTCCACCTCACGGAGCAGATCGCCGATGATGCCAATCTTCTGCTCAAAGACACGGCGCAGCATGGCGCCCTCCTGCGTGCGGAAGTCGATCAGCCGCGTGACGGCCTCGCTGACGGCGCCGTGCACCGCTTGCCATTCCGCCTCACTCACCTCGCCGGCCTCACTGCGCACCGTCTCGGGCAGCCGGAGCAGCGTAGTGAACCAGTCCGTAGGTTCGGGCACGCCGAGGCGACCCGCCAGCTCGTGAATCTGCTCGTAGTATCCCGCGACGGCCGCCGCGTTGATCCGCGCGGAGGTATCCCGGCCGATATATTCCACATTGATGTTCAGATCCACCTTGCCACGCTCCAGACGTTGCAAAAGTTCGTTGCGCAGCAGCATTTCACGGTCGCGGTAGGCGGCTGGGATGCGCACAGAGAGGTCGAGCTGCTTACTGTTGAGCGATTTGATTTCTACGGTCACCTTCTTGTCGGGCAGTTCGGCGGTGACTTTACCGAAGCCGGTCATTGATTGAATCATATAATAATACGTAGTTATCGGCCTGTAGCCGGGTAGTTATCAGTAATGGGGAGCAAGGGTGATGCCTGGAGGAAGCCGGACATGCCGTCTCGACGGCTGCAAAGGTAGGCGCTCGTTCCCCAACGTCTCTATTTTTGCCGCCCACATCAACAAACCTCAAGAGAAATGAACTTGCTGCATATCGAAACATCGGGCAAACTCTGCTCCGTCGCCTGGTCGACGGACGGCGAAGTGATGTTTGCCAAAACCATTTTTGAACCGATGAGCCACTCGGCCTACGCCGGCGCCATCGCCGAGGAAACGCTTACGCACATGGGCGGCACCCCGCCGGACGCCGTGGCCGTGAGCGCCGGACCGGGATCGTACACGGGCCTGCGCATTGGCGTCTCGCTCGCCAAGGGACTGTGCGTCGGTTGGGGCGTGCCACTCATCGCCGTCCCTACGCCGGAAGTGATCGCGGCCATGGCGCAGAAGGTGCACCGGCGCACAGACTGCCTCTATTGCCCCCTCATTGACGCCCGCCGGATGGAGGTCTACGCGACGCTCTTCGACGGCAATCTCAAGCCGCTCTGTGAGACACGTCCGGAGATCATCACGCCGGAGAGCTTCGCCACAGTGCTGGCCGAGGCGGACGTCTGCTTCTGTGGCGACGGTGCGGAGAAATGTCGTGACGCGATTCGCTCACCCCGCGCCTCGTTCCTCGGGCAGATCACCCCCGTGGCAGCCGAGATGGTGCCCATCGCCGAGCGTGCATACGCTGAGCGTCGCTTCGTAGACACGGCCTATTTCGAGCCATTTTACCTCAAGGAATTCGTGGCTACCACGCCCCGAAAGAAGATCTAATCGGTGGGTAGACGATCGGGGAGGATGGGGTAGCCAATGGGGATATAACAGGGGGGCAATGGGGATACAATGGGG
>CALHPT010000149.1 GCA_938036405.1 uncultured Tannerella sp. | reverse complement strand
AGATCTCGTTCTTTCAGCTCCCCTTTTTAAGGCAAAGCGTTTCTCTCCGGGGTGTCGGCGTAAGTGTTTATCGCGCTTACGCCTTTTTTATATCCGTACGGGAAGGCGAGATGGCCGACTATTCCGCATGTAAGAGGGCGCATGAAGTGCTCCGACGAGCGTCGAAGGAGTAGGGTGGCTACTGGTCTTTATGTCTCCGGTTCTTGTAGAGGGGGACGAAGACGATGATGCCCGAGGCGATGACGGTAAAGACGGTCATGAAGTCCACCGTCGGGCTGTACCGAAGCAGCATGTAAACCAAAAGAAACCACAGAAGAAGGATGCACACGGCTTGTGTGTTACTGATCTTGCGACGTGCCATAGCGTTGTATTGGATGGGGATGTGGAATGAACCGTCCTTCACTTCACCTCCGGGATGAGGCGGTGGGTGATGGCGTAAAAGGTGAGGCCAGGCGTGGTTTTGATGCCGAGCTTGGAGGTGATGTTCTTGCGGTGCGTCAAGACAGTGTTGACGCTGACATAGAGGCGGGCGGCAATCTCTTTGTTCGTCAGACCTTCGACGATGAGGCGGAGGACGTCCTTTTCGCGTTCGGAGAGGCTGTTGCTCTCGTCGTCGATCATGGGCAGGAGGATGCGGTGGCGGATGCGGTTATGCTGGCGGATGTCACGGCCGAGAGTGTCGATGGCGAAGAGGACGGCGTAGCAGAGGTTCTCGTCGTAGGCTCCGGAGAGGTGCTTGAGCATAATATGGCGCATGTCGTCGAGGGTGGCTTGGATGGCCTCGTCGTCGTCAGTGGTGGGCTTGGGACGTGGGCGACGGCGACTCTTCGTATCGGTGGGGGTGAGTAGCAGGGGGAACCACTCTCGTTCGTCGGCCTCGATGCGTCGGCGGAGGGCCTCCTTGAAGCTGGCGAACATGTCGCCCAAGAGGCGCAGGGAAGTGTTGGCCGAGGCGTGGAGGAAGAAGTGGAGGTGACGCTCGATGTTGGGCAACTGATTCTGGAGGTAGTAGAGGTTAGTCTTCTTCAGATAGTCGATGATCTGAGAGAGATGGAAGTTCTGGAGCTTCTTCTCCGGGAAATAATCTTCGTTGATGAAGGTATTGACGATGGTGAGAAAGAAGTCCGGGTCTACGTTGTGAGCATCGCAGACGGCCTTGACCGTGTCGTCGCCCACGCCGAGGCGAATGCCGAAGCGATTGACGACGGGCACAAGTGCGAGGTGACTCTCTATCGCCTCGCTCATCTTCATATTGGCGTAGACCAGGGTCATGATCAATTACACATTGTCAAATTACACGGAGGGGGAGCTTCCTACATAAATAAATAGAAGAGCTACGGGCTTTGCTGACTCGCGGGGCTCGTAGCTCTTTCTGTTTAATGGTTGAAGCGCTGATCACTTGGCGTTACGCATGAACTCTTCCACCTTCTCGACCATCTTCCGGCTGCCGCAGAAAAAGGGTGTGCGCTGATGCAGCTCGGTGGGCTGAAGATCCAGAATGCGGTTGAATCCGTCGGAGGCTTTGCCACCGGCCTGCTCGGTGAGGAAAGAGATCGGGTTGCACTCGTAGAGCAGACGGAGTTTGCCGCGCGGCGACTGCGAGGTGGAGGGATAGATGTAGATGCCACCCTTGATCATGTTACGATGGAAGTCGGCCACCAGCGAACCGATGTAGCGCGAGGTGTAGGGGCGGTTCTCCTCTTCTCGTTGGCAATACTTGATGTAGTCCTTCACGCCCTGGGGGAACTTGATGTAGTTGCCCTCGTTGATGGAGTAGATCTTGCCGTCTTCGGGGAAGCGCATGTTGGGGTTGGAGAGGTAGTAGCTGCCCAGCGAGGGGTCGAGGGTGAAGCCGTTGACGCCATTACCGGTGGTGTAGACCAGCATGGTGGAGGAGCCGTAGATGATGTATCCGGCGGCCACTTGCTGCGTACCCTTCTGCAGGAAGTCCTCCAGCTGCACGGGGGTACCGGCGGGGGTGACGCGGCGATAGATGGAGAAGATCGTCCCCACGGACACGTTCACGTCGATGTTTGACGACCCGTCCAGCGGATCGATCAGCACGACATACTTGCTCAGTTCGGCGTTGGCGCCACTCCGAATCTCAATGTAGTCGTCGTTCTCCTCGGAGGCTACACCGCAGACCACCTCGCGCTGCGAGAGGGCGTTGATGAAGATCTCGTTGGCGATGACGTCCAGCTTCTGCTGTTCCTCGCCCTGCACATTACGGTTGCCCGCATCGCCCAGCACGTTGGTGATGCCCGCTTTGTTGATGTAGCGGTTCACCATCTTGGAGGCGATCTGGATACAGCTGATCAGGCGTGAGAATTCACCAGATGAATATTTGAAATCCATCTGCTTATCGATGATGAACTCGCCTAAGGTCGGTAAACTTTGCTCTTTCATTTTCGGTATTTTTTTGATTGCAGGGCAAAGAAGCGCCTTTTTTTCTCCATTGACAACAGTCGGCGGGATAAAAGCCCGGCATCTCGGCCCATGGACAGTCGTCGGACGCTACACGTCGGCATTTTTCAAGGTTTTGTCTGCAGACAAATCTTGCTGATTACTCTTTTCTGCGGTTTTGTCTGTAGACAAATCGAGCTTATACATGTTTTTCCGCTCATTGTCTATAGACAAAAACCTCATATATATGATTCAACCCCATTGTCTATAGACAAACCCTCTGAAAACATGATTATCCAAGTCTTGTCTATAGACACCAATCGATTTTTCATGTTATTCCTGTTTTTGTCTATAGACAAAAGCCGTTCATACATATATTTCATACCATTGTCCATAGACAAAAGACCTCTAAACGCGTTTTTCAGACCATTGATCGTCAGCAGAGGCCTGAAAAACACATTTCAGAAACCACTGTCAATAGGAAATGAGTCGTGCGAGGCATTTGCTGACACATTGCCGCCGGCAGACTGTCACATTGTCCGATATCCAACGGTGCTAACGACTGCAATATGACACAAGCGCCTGCCGCAGACATCCGCGACACAAGGCACGGAAAAGTTTGGCATGGTATTCGTAAGAAAGGGGCCGTGTCGCCCCGAAGTGAGACGGGCGACACAGACGAATAGAACATCATAATCAGTAATAAATACAGGAACAATCATGAATGTAAAGCCATTAGCAGACAGAGTGCTGGTTAAGCCGGCAGAAGCTGAAGAGAAAACGGCGAGCGGTATCATCATCCCCGACTCGGCCAAGGAGAAACCCCTCAAGGGCGAAATCATCGCCGCAGGTAAGGGCACGAAGGACGAAGAGATGGTGCTCAAACCGGGCGACCGCGTGCTCTACGGCAAATACGCCGGCACGGAGATCGAACTCGAAGGCGAGAAGTACCTCATCATGCGTCAGTCCGACGTCTTAGCAATCATCTAATCCACATCCACAAGTAACAATCAGTAAGACATAAAATAGATCATGGCAAAAGAGATAAAATTCGATATGGACGCCCGCGACTCGCTGAAGAAGGGCGTGGACGAACTGGCAAACGCAGTGAAAGTGACGCTGGGCCCGAAGGGTCGCAACGTGATCATCGAAAAGAAGTTCGGTGCACCGCAAATCACCAAGGACGGTGTGACGGTAGCCAAGGAAATCGAGCTGGCCTGCCCGTATGAGAACATGGGCGCACAGCTGGTTAAGGAGGTAGCCTCCAAGACGAACGACAAGGCTGGCGACGGTACGACCACAGCAACCGTGCTGGCACAGGCCATCATCGGCGTCGGTCTGAAGAACGTCACCGCCGGTGCAAACCCGATGGACCTGAAGCGCGGTATCGACAAGGCCGTATCTAAGGTCGTAGAGAGCATCGCTTCGCAGGCTGAAGAGGTGGGCTCGAACATGGAGCGCATCGAGCACGTGGCTAAGATCTCCGCCAACGGCGACGAGAGCATCGGCAAGCTGATCGCCGAAGCCATGCAGAAGGTGAAGAAAGAAGGCGTCATCACCGTAGAAGAAGCCAAGGGCACAGATACGACCGTCGAGATCGTCGAGGGTATGCAGTTCGACCGCGGCTACATCTCTGCCTACTTCGTGACCAACACGGAGAAGATGGAGACGCAGTACGAGAATCCCTACATCCTCATCTACGACAAAAAGATCTCCGTCCTGAAGGACCTCCTGCCCATCCTCGAGCAAGTCGTACAGTCAGGCCGCGCCCTGCTGATCATTGCTGAGGACATCGACAGCGAAGCACTCGCTACCCTCGTTGTGAACCGTCTGCGTGGCGGCCTCAAGGTGTGCGCCGTGAAGGCTCCGGGCTTCGGCGACCGTCGCAAGGCTATGCTGGAAGACATCGCCGTACTGACCGGCGGTACCGTGATCACCGAAGAGAAGGGCATGAAGCTCGAGGACGCCAAGATGGATATGCTGGGCACGGCCGAGAAGGTGACTGTCGACAAGGACAACACCACCATCGTCAAGGGTCACGGTGACAAGAAGGCCATCGAAGCACGCGTCAACCAGATCAAGGCGCAGATCGAAACTACCACATCGGACTACGACAAGGAGAAGCTGCAAGAGCGTCTGGCTAAGTTGGCCGGCGGCGTAGCAGTGCTCTACGTGGGTGCCGCTTCGGAGGTAGAGATGAAGGAGAAGAAGGATCGCGTGGACGATGCCCTGCACGCCACTCGCGCAGCCGTTGAAGAGGGCACCGTGCCTGGTGGCGGCGTAGCTTACCTCCGTGCCATCTCCGCACTGGAAGGCCTCAAGGGCGAGAACGAAGACGAGACGACGGGTATCGAGATCATCAAGCGCGCCATCGAAGAGCCGCTCCGTCAGATCGTCAACAACGCTGGCAAAGAGGGCGCCGTAATCGTTCAGCGCGTGAAGGAGGGCAAAGGTGCCTTCGGTTACAACGCCCGCACGGACGTCTACGAAGACCTCAATCAGGCTGGTGTCGTGGATCCGGCTAAGGTGACCCGCATCGCACTGGAGAATGCCGCTTCTATCGCTGGCATGTTCCTGACCACAGAGTGTGTCGTAGCTGAGAAGAAAGAAGACCTTCCCCCGATGCCCCCGATGAATCCGGGTATGGGTGGCGGCATGGGCGGCATGATGTAATCACATCCCCCCTGACACCTACGTTTTCATAATATAGATTTGGTTAGGTAAGCTGCTCGGATTTGGTTAGGTAAGCTGCTCGCGGAGCCGGAAGGCACTGCGGGCAGCTCTGTTTTGCTCCTCTCTATAGGAGGAGAGTGGCCTATTAATTCGGCCGCTCCTTCTTGAGAAATAGCAGCAAGGCGGGGGCTTTTTGCAGGATGCTGGAGAATCTCTCCAGACATCGTAACCCAACGTGTTTCTCTGCTGGGTTAATATGAAGAGTTGCGCTTTGGGGTCATATTGGGTATTGGCTTATTTCTTCTTCAGTAGCGCCTCCAACGTCCGACGCAGCTCAATGCCATTGTCCGTCTTAAGGACAATCATCCCGCGTCGGTCGATCAGGAAGCAGCGGGGCAAGGAATTGACATTGTACGCCTCCAGTACGCGGATGGACTGACCGGCGGAGTCGGTGAAGACGTTCCAGCGCATGGGGTCGGTTAGCATCTGTTCGCGCACATCTCGCGGATCCTCGTCGAGACTGATGAGAGCCACGTCGACGTCTTGGCGCGGGAAGTCTGCCTGGATCTTATCTAAGAGCAACTTCTCCGTCTTGCAGAGGTCGCACCAAGAGGCCGTGAAAGCCAACACCAAGTTGTGGCCCGCGAAAGAGTCGAGGGTCAGCGTCTCGCCGTAGATGTTACGCAGCGCAAAATCCGGCGCCTTCGCCCCGATCATTGTGCGCATGGCGCGCTCGCAGTAAGCCCGAAGGTTGCGCACAGTGCGCGTGTCGTCGAGCTTGGGGCTGAGCGTCCCGATCATCTTTTCGGCACGCGTAGGATCTTCTGGGTCGAGGATATAATCGCGGATGAGGATGGCGGAAGCCTCGTCTTTAGGGTGTTTATGGATGAAGCTTTCGACCATCAGCGCCAGCTCGTGATCGATGTTGGCCAGTCGCGGAAGGTATTCCTTCCGGCGCTCCTCGGCGTCCACTTCGGGGAGGGCGGCACCAGATAGCTCGGTCTTCTCCTTGAGCAGTGTGGCGGCCTGCTTACGGAAGTCGGAGAGCAAGTCGTTGGTGCGTGTACCCTTCACTTGCAGGGTAAGCGGATAGCGGGCATCGCCGGTGACGGTGATCTTTCGCCCCGGCTCTAAATAGATGGTAATGCCCTCTTTATGATTCTCGAAATAGACCGTAAGCTGGTCGAACTGGCCCTCGTTGCGTGTGATTTGCACAGGCTTGTCGGGTTGGTAAGCGACCGTGTCGACCTGCTTTTGATCATCCGATTCAAACACAGCATAGAGCTTTTGAGCCTCCAGATTGGAGAGCTTCAACTCCACTCGGTAGGTTGCTTTCTCGCCACATGCACACAGCAACCAGGCCACACAACAGAGGATATACAACTTCTTTAACGGCATCTTACGTGAAAATTTGCCACAAAGATAGCGTGATTTTCGCCGGAGTTAAAAAAGATATTAAACCTCAAACTGTTTCCGGAGCGGTCTGGCCAATCGATAAATGACACGTACAAAAGAAGGGGCAGCCACTCCGGGCTGCCCCTTTCAATGATCCATGATTATCGGCCGTCCTTGGGCGGGGGCGTCAGGGTA
>CALHPT010000148.1 GCA_938036405.1 uncultured Tannerella sp. | reverse complement strand
ACGATCTCGGCGATCTTCACGTGACGCTCTGCCGGCTCGTCGAAGGTGGAGGCGATGACCTCGGCGTTCACACTTCGCGCCATGTCGGTGACCTCTTCGGGACGCTCGTCGATGAGCAGGACGATCATGTACACTTCGGGGTGATTGGCTGCGATGGCATTGGCAATGTCCTTGAGGAGCATCGTCTTACCCGTCTTGGGCTGGGATACGATCAGGCCGCGCTGTCCTTTGCCTATGGGGGCGAAGAGGTCTACGACGCGGACGGATATTTTATCGTTTACGGCACGGATGCCCGGTGCTTCGAGGGTGAACTTCTCTTCGGGGAAGAGGGGTGTGAGATGATCGAAGGGCACGCGGTCGCGGATCTCTTCGGGGCTGCGACCGTTCACACTCCGCAGCTGCACGAAGGGGAAGTACTTCTCCCCCTCTCTGGGCGGACGGATAGTACCTGCCACGACGTCGCCGGTCTTGAGTCCGTTGTGCTTGATCTGCTGCTGGGACACGTACACATCGTCCGGAGAGGACAGATAGTTGTAGTCCGAGGAGCGGAGGAATCCGTAGCCGTCGGGCATGATCTCCAGTACACCCATGCACTCGAGGATGCCGTCGAAGTTGTAGAGAGATTGCTGAGGTTCGCGACGGGGAGTCGGCACGCCGGCCGGCTGTCGCTGCCTGATCGGGCTGCTGCCGACCGGAGCACCGGCCGGTTTGGGCCTCTGCGGGGGCTGGAGAGAGCTGTACGGCAGCACCTGATCCAATACCGAGGAGCTGTTCTTGTGCCTGAATACGAGGCGGCGAGCACCGCCCTCATCGACGGCTCCGGCAGCAGGAGTCGTGGTGATGGACTCGATGGCGGGGGGAGGAGCGGGCGTCTCGGGCTTGGCATCGTCCTTGGCCGGCTCGCTCACGGGCGTCGTGGGAGGGGGAGACGGTGCCACGCGCGGGGCGGTCTCCGCCGGACGGGGAAGGGCTTTGGCAGGGGCTTTGGCAGGGGATGCGGTGGACGTTTTCGCCGCCGGCTTCCGCCCGGCACTCTCCTTCTCCGTTGCATTTGTCTCCTCTGCAGCAGCCAGAGCCACGAGCTGCTGCACATCTTCCCGGGTCTCTTCCGCTATCTCTTCCGCCGCTTTGCGAGGGCGGCCACGCTTGCGTTTGGCCTGAGCTTCCTCGTCGTTCGGCTCGGCAGGAGCGGCTGCGACGTCTTCGCTTTCGGGAGCTTCCTCCTCGGCGTTTTTGCGCGGACGACCCGGCTTGCGCCTTTCGGTGTGCCGGTCTTCCGTCGTTTTTTGTTTTTCCTTCCGGACGCCGGCTACACTGATAGCCTGCTCGTCGAGTATTTTGTAAATAAGTTCTTGTTTGGGCATTGAGCCGGCATTGGCAATACCCAGCTCGCCGGCTATAGCAGCGAGTTCAGCTTCAGCCTTCTCGTTCAAATCGACGATCGTGTACTTCTGCATAATAAATGATGATGAGCTTGTTAGAAATATGATAAGTGTTGATAGGGGGATACGGCATCTCGGAATGAGACTGTCAGGATACTCGATACCGCAGGACGAAAGGATAGAGAATAGGTGTCTATTTCGTTTTCCGTCGTGCAAATGTAAGAAATAAATCGAATGATGGTCTTACTCCCTCCGCCTTATTCGCCAGGGCCGGCTGCGCCTGCGTATGCTACGGCCCACGAGGGCGATGCGGAGAGTCGATCGCAAAGAGCGGGACGCCGCTCCCCTTCGTCTCTATAAACGACACGACAAGAGTATTTATTTTACTGTCTGCCGAATCGAACTATTTGGGTACCTTTGCCGCGGTTTGCAGACCGCCCCCGCAAGTCGTGGCCGCCCCCTCGGTCAGCCGCGTGCGGGAGGAGCCGACGCACCTCACGGGAGGAAGGCCGAGAGCCTCCCCCGGGAAACGTCGGGACGCAGCCGTGGCCGTCTGCAATATCCCCTCGAAAAAACGTCTAGACGTTTTGCCCGAAACGTCTAGACCTTTTGCTCGAAACGTCTAGACGTTTTATTCGGAACGTCTAGACGTTTTCCTCCGAACGTCCAGACGTTTTTTTTCGGAGGACTTGAGGGATGTATCGGGTATGAGTGGTCATCAAATAACAAGAAACTAATAATAAGCAAGTTATGTCCCTAAAGTATGTGATCAAAAAGTCTGTCGCCAAGATCGGCCCCAAAGCCGGACAGACCATCTATTATGCCCAGCCGGCGGCACAAGACTCTGTAACCTTCCACAGCCTCTGCAAGCGAATAGCCGAGGAGTCGGCTCTGACCTCCGCCGACGTCAAAGGCATCCTGGACCGCCTCGTCAATATCCTCAGCGAGGAGCTGCCCAACGGCAAGACGGTTCGCATCGGCGAGCTGGGCAGCTTCCGCCTCTCGTTCGGCTCCAAACAATTGGACGACCCCAAGAATTTCTCTGTAGATCAGATCCAGAAGCACAGGCTCGTCTTCATCCCCTCGGCAGAGCTCAAGAGCATCCCCGCACGCGGCAAGCTCCGCCCGGGGTCTTCCGCCCTGGCCTTCGACTACGAGCGTGTGGAGCCGCAGCCTAAGAAGAAACCCGGCACAGGCGACAATCAGACGCCCTCTCCCTCCACACCCGATGGTGGCGGCGGACAGGGAGGCACGGGCGGACTGTAATACCGTCCGATCACGAATCAACCAACCAACAAAAACAATAATACAGACATGGCATTATCAAGAATCATGGAGTGCGTGCCCAACTTCTCGGAAGGCCGCGACAGAGAGAAAATCGAAAAGATAGTAAACCCCTTCCGCACGCGCGAAGGCGTCAAGCTGCTGAACTATAGCAACGATGAGGATCACAACCGTCTCGTCGTGACCGTAGTGGGCGAACCCGAGCCCCTTCGGGAGGCAGTGCTCGAAGCCGTTGGCATAGCCGTAGAGCTGATCGACCTGACCAAACACACGGGTCAGCACCCCCGTATGGGCGCAGTGGACGTGATCCCCTTTATCCCCATCAAGAATGTGACTGCCGAAGACGCCGACGCCCTCGCCAAGGAGGTAGGCCGCACGATAGGCGAGAAGTACGGCGTGCCCGTATTCCTCTATGAGAAGTCGGCTTCGGCGCCTCACCGCGAGAATCTGGCCGCCGTACGCAAAGGAGAGTTCGAAGGGATGGCCGAGAAGATCAAACAACCCGAATGGCGTCCCGATTTCGGTCCGGCCGAGCGTCATGCCACGGCAGGAACGGTAGCCATCGGAGCACGGATGCCGCTGGTGGCTTACAACGTGAACCTCAATACCGGCAATCTCTCCATTGCCGATGCCATCGCCAAGAAAGTGCGTTTCCTCGGCGGCGGCCTCCGCTTCTGCAAGGCCATGGGCGTGGAACTGACCGATCGCGGCATCGTGCAGGTATCGATGAACCTGACCGACTTCACGAAGACGGCTATCTACCGCGCACACGAAATGGTGCGTATGGAAGCGCAACGTTACGGCGTGAGCGTCGTAGGTGCCGAAGTGATCGGACTCGTACCGATGCAGGCGCTGATCGACTGTGCCGAATATTATCTGGGAATCGAAAAATTCTCGATGGATCAGGTGCTCGAATCGCGCATCATGGAGTAAACGCTTCGAACGATAATACTTGTTCAGATTGATGGTAAACATATTTTAAACGGATCCAATGAACAACCTGATTGTAAAAAACGCGTCGCAAGTCGTTACATGCAGCGGCTTTGCTCCGAAACGCGGGAAGGAGATGTCGGAACTTCATGTCATCGAGCATGGGACGGTCGTTGTAACGGACGGGATCATTTCGCACGTACTGAAACCGGGCGAACCGGTTCCCGTCAACGAGGCGGAGTATGAAATCCTCGACGCTACCGGCAAAGCGCTGTTGCCCGGTTTTGTCGATCCGCATACCCACTTTGTGTTCGGCGGCTATCGTGAAGAGGAATTCTCGTGGCGCATGCGCGGCGACAGCTACATGGAGATCATGAATCGTGGAGGAGGCATCGTCAACACCACACGGGCTACGCGCGAAGCATCGGAGGAGAAGCTGTTCGAAGCAGGCTGCCAACGGCTCGACGCGATGATGCGCCTCGGCATCACGACCGTCGAAGGAAAGAGCGGCTACGGGCTCGACAGGGAGACCGAATTGAAGCAGCTCCGTGTGATGCGTCGCCTCAACAGCGAACATCCGATGGACGTCGTTCCCACGTTTATGGGGCCTCATGCGACGCCGGCCGAGTGGAAAGGACGCGAAGACGAGTTTATCGACTTCAACATCCGTGAGATGCTTCCCCTTGTGGCGCAGGAGCAACTGGCCGAGTTCGCCGATATCTTCTGCGAGAAGAACGTCTTTACGATTGAGCAGTCGCGCCGTTACCTGCAAGCGGCCCGCGAGCACGGTTTTGAATTGAAGATTCATGCCGACGAGATTGTCCGTTTCGGAGGTGCCGAGCTGGCCGCCGAATTGAAATGTACTTCGGCCGATCACCTGCTGCAAGCCTCCGACGAGGGCATCCGCGCCATGGCCGAAGCGGGCGTGGTAGCTACTCTGCTGCCGCTCACCGCCTTCTCGCTGCGTGAAGAATATGCGCGAGGACGTGAGATGATCGACGCCGGATGCGTCGTAGCATTGGCGACCGACCTGAACCCCGGCAGTTCGTTCAGCGCCTCCGTACCGTTGCTGTTCGCCATCGCCTGCATTTATATGAAACTCTCGCCCGAAGAGGCTGTAACGGCCTTGACGATCAACAGCGCGGCAGCCCTCCGTCGTGCCGACAAGATCGGCAGCATCGATGTGGGCAAGCAGGGCGATCTGGTGCTGCTGCAATTCCCGTCGTACAAGTTCCTGCCCTACCATGTAGGGATGAATATCGTGGAAAAAGTAATTAAGGGAGGAAGAGTGATTAGATAACTAAAAGTGAAAAGTGAAGAGTGAAAAGTGAATAACTAAAAGTGAAAAATAAGAAGTGAAAAGTGAAAAATTATGGCTGACTCCATTTTGAAAACGAAGAGTTATCATTTTGCGATAAGGATCGTCAGACTTGCTCAAATGCTTCAGAGCGACAGGATGGAGTTTGTCTTAAGCCGTCAGATTTTGAGAAGCAGAACATCCATAGGTGCCTTGGTTCGAGA
>CALHPT010000147.1 GCA_938036405.1 uncultured Tannerella sp. | reverse complement strand
TGATCGGGACTATCCATGAAGGCTGATAGCTTACCGTCTTCGACTTCTTGTATACGAAGAACAAGCGTGAGCTGTCCCCCAGGGACTTGCAACTTGCCGACCCATCGGCCGGTCACGCTTTGTGCAGCAGCTGTGCATGCCATGCAGGCTGCGATCATACAAATGCAGAGATATTTGACCATGATGTATTATGAATAATGAGTGATCACTGATAGAATAAGAAGGCCTGTCGGCGCTCCGCTCGACCTTCATTGAATAAATGGGAAACGCGCCATAAATGTACAAAACCTTTCGCTCGGAGAATCGGACTACTAATCAATTCTCCGACCTCCTTTCGTCCGTCAGAGTAGGAGCGTATCGCATACGCCCTCTGAGCATCCCCGGAAGGGGATGAATGGCCGCAGGATCAGGAGAGGCCTTTCAAATGCTCGCGCCGGTACTTATTATATACGGCCACCAAACATCCCCGGAAGAGGATGAATAGCCACAGGATTCGGTGAGACCTTTCCGAAAAGCAGCATAAAGGCAAATCGGAAGGGCGTTAAGCAATCCTTTGCAGAAATTGAATAGAGACACGGACCACTTTCGCCCTTCCGACAGCGTCGGGGGATATCCATAAGAATGCCTGATGACTATCCCCCGTACGCTGCGATAAGCCTTACTCTTCCGGCAGGTGGATATCCGGATCTCCGTCACCACCCGTTCCGCCTCCTGAACCGCTGCCACCACCTCCGGGGGTAGGCTTTTTATCCTCGCCAGGCTTTTTGCCATCCCCGCCGTTATCGGGTTTCTTAGGCTCTTCCTCAGGCAGACGGATGTCGGGATCGCTCTCCTTTCTCTTTTTCTTCGGCTCCTTAGGCTGTTTGGGATCATTCGGCTGTTTCGGAGTCTTTTTCCGGTCTGCCGACACTTTCTTCTGGGCCAAGCTGCGGCGATAGCTCGTCGTCGTATGCTGGATCACCCGATTGATGCGGTCAATCAATTCGCCGATGGCTTTGCGGTCATCATCTGATGAGGTCGATAAGTAAGCGGCTTCGATATGCTTAAAGATCTCGTTTGCCGCTTCGTCGTTCTTCGCGCGAAGGGTAGAGCCTTTCACTACGCCAATCAATGCCTCCGACTTTAAGCGCTCATCTCTTAATGTGATGAACTCCGAGTTAATGGTGCGAAGCATCTGAACGAGTGGTGTCATTCCAATAGTGGCCAGATCTGCCGCCGCGTCTGTCTTTTCCAGATCGAGGAGCAGTCCCGCAATGTGTCCGGTAGCGTCGTTCATATTCTCGTTCTGCAAACCTTTGTACGTATCTGTTACGATGCGCAATCGGTGACCAGCGGCGCTACGCGTATCAATCGGAGACTTCGATGCCAGACGGACTTCCTGAAACAACAGTGAAACGATTTCGCTACGCTTCTTACTCTTCTCAGACAAATACTTAGTCACTTTGGAAGCCGTCGGCTCTCGCACAGACTCCTTCTCGAGATCGATATCCGACTTCCAGCTCGGTACGTCTGTCGCATCTAAAAGGATTTTGTCTGCGGCGAAAGGGTGGATAAGGTCGTAGAGTTGCTGTTGCAAATCGACGTGCATGCCCAAAGGGTACTGGTTGGTTATGCCAACAATGCTTTTTGATTTTCTCATGTTATTCCTGTGTTGATTAATGAATGAAGATGAATAGTTAAATGGGTAGATATGTAACGAATGAAAATTGTTTAGGGGCTACGCAAGGGTATCGTGATTTGTTGCCTCAATGCTCGTGCGTAGCGATTCGCAAATATAAATATGTATTTGGAACTTCCTTGTGCTCCGGATTGACCATCGGTTATCTTATAGGGAATCCTTGAGTGTCCAGCACTGCAAATGTAAATATCTATTTGCTATCACCGCATGTCGCAACCTCTAAATTGTAATTTGGGGATG
>CALHPT010000146.1 GCA_938036405.1 uncultured Tannerella sp. | reverse complement strand
GCGAACCCATATTCGGCGCCGACAAGACACTGTCGAAGAAGAACTATCCCCCTGGACAGCACGGTAACAACCGCAGACGCAAGACGTCAGAATACGGCATTCAGCTGCGCGAGAAGCAGAAAGCAAAATATACGTACGGTGTGCTGGAGCGCCAGTTCCGCAACCTGTTCGCGAAGGCATCCCGCTCGAAGGGTATCACCGGTGAGGTGTTGCTGCAATTGCTGGAGTGCCGTTTGGATAACATCGTGTTCCGCCTTGGATTGGCCAAGACGCGTGCCGCTGCCCGCCAGCTGGTATTGCATCGCCACGTAGTTGTGGACGGCAAGGTGGTTAATATCCCGTCGTACAGTGTAAAGCCGGGGCAGATCGTTAGCGTACGCGAGAAATCGAAGTCGCTCGAGGTGATCGGAGACGCCCTGTCTGGATACAATCACGGCAAATATTTGTGGATCGAGTGGGATCAGAGCGTGATGGGCGGCAAGCTGCTTCATATGCCGGCACGCGAGGATATCCCGGAAAACATCAAAGAACAGTCGATCGTCGAGTTGTACTCTAAATAATGATCTCATGGCGATATTAGCATTTCAAAAACCGGATAAAGTATTGATGCTGGAGGCGAGCAGCACCTTCGGGAAGTTTGAGTTTCGTCCTTTGGAGCCGGGCTACGGTATCACGATCGGTAATGCGTTACGCCGTATTCTTTTATCCTCGCTGGAGGGCTATGCCTTCTCGTCGGTGAAGATCGAAGGAGTGGATCATGAGTTTGCTACGATTCCGGGGGTGGTGGAGGATATGACAAACATCATCCTCAACCTCAAACAGGTGCGCTTCAAATACGTCGGTGCTCCCATCAGTGAAGACGAGGAGGAAGCCAACGAAGCCGAAGAGGCTACGGAAGAAAAAGAGGCCACCACGGAAGAAGTAGAGACGGAAAACGAAGTCGTAGAAGCTGTCGAAGAGGAAGACGAGCCGGAGGAACTGCCGAAAGTGTGGCTCAACGTAGCCGACACGGAGGTGCTCAAGGCCGGAGCATTGCAGCCCGCAGGGTTTGAGGTGCTCAACCCAGAGATGGAGATCTGCCACTTATCGCCGGGCACTTCTTTCCAGATGGAGCTCACGCTCAGCAAAGGTCGGGGCTATGTGCCGGCTGATGAGAATCAGGATCCGGCCAATTCAGACCTGCAAGTGATCGCCATCGATTCGATTTACACCCCGATTCGTAACGTAAAGTACACGGTCGAGAACTTCCGTGTGGAGCAGAAGACGGACTATGAGAAGCTCGTCATCGAGATCGAGACGGACGGATCGATCCATCCCAAGGACGCCTTGAGAGAGGCCGCTAAGATTCTGATCCATCACTTCATGCTTTTCTCTGACGACCGCATCGCTGTGGAGACGCCAGAGGTGCCAGGAGGGCTGGACGAAGAGATGGACGACGACCTCATGCGTATGCGTCAGCTGCTGAAAACGAAGCTGACCGATATGAGCCTCTCCGTTCGGGCGCTCAACTGCCTGAAGTCGGCCAACGTAGAGACGGTCGGCGAGCTGGTGCAGTACAACAAGAGCGACCTCTTGAAGTTCCGCAACTTCGGTAAGAAGTCGCTCACCGAGCTCGACGAGCTGTTGGAGAGCCTGGAGTTGTCGTTCGGGATGGACATTACAAAGTATAAATTAGATAAGGACTAAACACGATGAGACATAATAAGAAAGTAAATCATTTGGGGCGCACCAAGGCGCATCGCGAGGCGATGCTGGCAAACATGGCCTCGTCGCTGATCAAACACAAGCGCATCTTCACGACCACGGCCAAGGCCAAGTCGCTGAGGAAATACATTGAGCCGCTGATCACCAAATCGAAAGATACATCGGTGCATTCGCAGCGTATCGTTTTCTCTTCGTTGCAGGACAAGTATGCCGTGAAGGAGCTCTTCACGGAAATCTCGTCGAAGGTCATGGATCGGCCGGGAGGATACACCCGCATCATCAAGACCGGGCTGCGCGAAGGCGATAATGCTGCCATGTGCTTCATCGAGCTGGTGGACTACAACGAGAACATGCTCAAGACGTCCAAGACGCGCAAGCAGGCGACCAAGACACGTCGCTCGCGTAAGAAATCAGCCGACGCCAACGTGGAGACCGCCGCTGAATAACGCCGGATAAGAGATTTAGAACGATAGACATCTGCCCGCCCAGTCTGGGGGGACGGACAGAAGCAAGGCCGGGGCCTACATTCCGAATCAAGGGATGTGTGGCTCCGGCCTTTGTTATGTTCGCCCCCTGGGGGGCATGCCGTGCCCGCGTATCCAGAGAGGGGGGATCCATGCGATTGCCCGTCGAAGGCATACTGTGCCCGCGTATCCAGAGAGGGAGCGGATCTATATGATTGCCCTCCGAGCGCCGAAGAGGCTTACCGGGGCAATCGTGCTGTGTGTATTGGGGGCGACCCGTCAGCGGACGTCGGCCAACTGCTCGGCTATGGCGTGCAGACCCTCCACGATGCGTTCGCGTTGTTGGGCCTTGGGGGTACGATGCCCATTGATGTAGTGCGACAGTTGTCGGGCGTTGATCCCCGTAGCGCTACTCATAGCGTTTAGCGTGACCACACCGCCGTAGTGTTTGAGTAGGGCGCCAGCGGTGAGCTCGAAACCGAGCGTAAACTCCCGGGCGGTAATCCATCCGGGCAGCTCACCCTCGTCCACCCCTTCGAGATGAAAGTCCAAGGCCGAGGCGTAAGCCTCTTTGACCTCGCTCAACGTCTTGCCGGTAGCCACACAGCCCGCCACCTCCGGAGCCGATGCGCCGAAGTTGTCGCCCGTCCATTCCACAATCACGGTCAGTTTCTTATTCATATCTCATTGTTCTCCTTTCTTTATGTCGAGGCATTCTCAGCGCTAATCAACGCCATCCCGCCTGTTTGCTGATGCTGTTTATCATGAATTGGCTCTGCGTTTCGCTCATCTTTCCGTTTATCGTCACCGTGCCCCTTTTCGTCGGATGCTTGAACTGTCGGTGCGATCCTCGTTGCCTAGCCAGATACCATCCATCAGCCTTCAGCCGAGAGATGATTTCGGACGTTTTCATTCTATCCATTGCCGCTTATTCCCTCCGTACATTGCCCTCTTTTCAGAGGCAAAGATAGCCCGTCGCGCCTCCGTCGCCATATATATAAATGTGTCCCCCGCCCCCCGGATGATCATTAAAAGCGGCCGGTTGCTCATTTGTCGGACAGGCAGCGCCCCCGAGTAAACTGTAAAGTTTTCATTCCACACGAGGTTTTTACCTTTGCGCCCATCAGGTTCTGATCAACAGGGGGAACCTCAAATGTACATCGCCACTACACATCGCCACACGCACGCCAACCATCGTTCTTACAACGATCTACCCGCGTCGAGCACAGCCCGACGTCACCGCCTCGTTGCGCCTTGTGTGGCCCCGCATCGCCCCCTCCGATCTGTTAAAAGAGACACTTCATGTGGTCTTATCGCCTCGCCCCTCGCTGGGACAGATTTCGCCACGCATCCTTACGGCTCGCTTTTCGAAAGTGTTTGCAACAGTGTTGCAAACGCCAAAAAGTTTTTTGAGGCATTTGCAACACTGTTGCAAGCACCAAAAAGTTTTTCGCAGCATTTGCAACACTGTTGCAAGTACCAAAAAGTTTTTCGTGGCATTTGCAACACCGTTGCAAGCACCAAAAAGTTTTTCGCGGCATTTGCAACACCGTTGCAAACACCAAAAAGTTTTTCGTGGCATTTGCAACACCGTTGCAAACACCAAAAAGTTTTTCGCGGCATTTGCAACACTGTTGCAAACGTTTTCTTTTTTGAGAACAGACTCGCAGTTCCCCCTGCGAAGCCCATAAGCCAATCATTAATAACCCATTTTTAAGCCAAGTAATTACCATGCCAGAATCAGGACAAACTGTGCCCGTAGGCACACCCACAGCAAAAGAGATTGCCGGTATCAACTGCGTACAAATGAATAACGGTGCGCATTTCGGCTTTATCCAAACCGTCTGCGAACGCATCGAGAAAGAGACAACCATCACGGCCAACCCCATCGCCAAGGCAGCCGCCGACGGCCTCAAGGCCGCCCTCAAGGAAGAGGACGCCTGGTTGGCCACCTCGCGCAAGAGCGACCTGACCGAGGAGATCATGGCCGCCGACAGCGAGCGCGACGCCCTCTACATAGGCTATCGCTCGGCCGTCAAAGGCTTCACCCGCTCCTCCACGCCCGAGAAGGCCAAGGCCGCCACGACGCTCTGGAACAGCATCACCGCCCACCGCATCAATCCCAACATGCAGCTCGAGCGCGAGACGTTCCTCATCGTCAACCTCACCGACGACTGCGAAAAGAAATACGCCGCCGAGGTGCAGAAGCTCGGCCTGAAGCCCTACGTCGAGGCGCTCAAAGCCGCCAACGAGAAAGTCAAGCAGCTCCTTGACGACCGCAACAACAGCCGCGTCAGCCAGACCGCCGGCGCCCTCCGCACGGCCCGTCGCGCCTCCGACGCAGCCTACCTCTGGCTCGCTCGCGTGGTCAACTCCCTCGTCGTGCTCGACAACGGTACCGCCAAATGCGACGCCTTCATCGACTACATGAACGTCATCATCAAGCGGTACAAAGAGCAAGTCCTCACCTCCAAAAAGCATACGGACGACACGCCCGAGAAGCCCAAGCAACCCAAGAAGCCCGCCGAGCCGAAGGATCCCAAGGATCCGAAACAGCCCGAGGGGCCGAAGAAGCCGGACGAGAAGAAACCCGACGATCAGCCCAAGCCCGGTGGCGGTGGCGACGATGGCGATCCCGACATCCATCTGCCAGAAGAATGATCAGACCGAAAAGAGAATTAGAATAGAATTAATCATTGCGCCCCGTTTGGCGTACACGCTAGCAAACGGTGTACACCAGAGGGGGCGCCATTACTCATTTAAAACTTAGCGATATGAAAAAGAAACGACTTCGATTAGTAACAACCATCGCCATCCTGGCGGCCCTATTCGGCTCCGGTGGTGGCGGTACAGCCTGGGGGCAGGCCTACAAGAAGGGGTATGCTACCGGAAAGGGGAAAATTGAACTCCGAAGAGGAGATGCCTCACCTGGAGTGCCGAACTATATCGGTATCCTTCCATCTTCGACTGCCCAAAATAATGTAGGAGGTCAACAGTTTGGTGCGGGTGAATCAGTTACAATCGGCGCTACTAACAAAGTTATGCCGCCCAGAACATTAGTCCACAATGGCACCTTTGCCCCAGGAATTAATATAGGAAGCGACCATTCAGGGAATGTTGTAATGAATAATTACAACGCCGGGGGTAAGGCGTCGGGGTTCTTAAATATTAAAGCGAATCATCCTGTGCATTATAATGCGGGACCTATCCATGTAGATGCCGGTGGATTTACTGATGCGACTCTTGACTCCTATCCAGTCCCTCCTCCACCATATCAGCGACCTACTGGTACCCTCGCCGGATTATATAATGCATCAGCAACACTTTTGGGCAGCCTTTATGATGTGTATTTCTCTCCTTGGCAGCAAGATCTACATGACTTGGCGGGGCCTATGTGGGCAAAAGTCGATACGGTTAATCTCACAGCTCCTTCTTATAAGGATTATGTCGCCCATTTGTATTTATCGAATCACATTCCCCGGATTTTGGTCCATTGGGGTGTGAAAGCTACTGAAAAAGGAGGTCTGCCTTACACTACAACGCAGGGCTGGAATGCTGCAAATGATACGATTGATGATGGTATAGATTTAGTGCAATCTGTTGGTCAGCCTGGTATTACCTTAACGGCTGTTGTAGGGGATGCCCGTGATCCCGGTGC
>CALHPT010000145.1 GCA_938036405.1 uncultured Tannerella sp. | reverse complement strand
GATAAACACGCCGGTAAATGGCATCCTTATCGATTCCCTTTTTGATTAGTTCGCCGATAATCACATAGATGTCGGCGCGGTTAGAATTGTAGCTGAAGGCCCCAGTGTCGGTCATCATGCCGGTATAAATACACTCTGCGGCGTTGCGACTGATGTCATCGTAGGCTTTCATGGCGCAGAGTAATCGGAAGACTAATTCGCACGTGGAGGATAGTTCTGGGTGAGAGATCACGAGGCGACAAAAGTCGGGGGCGGGGTAGAGGTGATGGTCGATCATCACTTTACGGCCGGGGGCAGCTTCGACGAGGGGAGCAAGGCGTCCGATTCGTTTCGGTTCGTTATAGTCGAGGTTGATAATGACGTCCGCCTCGTGAATTAATTGCTTTGCGTAGTCTGGATACTTGTCATAAATCAGAACATCTTTTGCGCCGGGCATCCACTTGAGAAAAGTAGGAAAGTCGTTAGGGACAATCACATGGACACGTTCCTTGCCCATCTCCGTGAGATAGTGGGCCAATCCGAGCGATGAGCCGATGGCGTCGCCGTCGGGAGAGAGGGGAGCTGTCAGTACAAATTTTTCACCTTTTTCTACGTAGCGGCTAAAGCGATGTACCGCGTTTTCGTCTAATATTTTCGTAAGCATAATGGGGTAGGGAGATATTGTTTGTTAGGTGGAGCGTCTCGTTTTGGATACAGGGAAAAGTCAGAGGCTTATGCCTTAGAACAAAAGCAGTCCAGCCAATCCGGCAGCTAAAATAAGGCGAATTGTGCCGACGCGGAGGTAATAGGATGCGATGAAGGCTCCGATGGCGATCACCACGCTACGCCAATCGATGAAATTATGCTCGTTCATTAGCAGCAGGGCTGCAGCGGCGATGAGTCCGATGGCCGCGGGTTTCATCCAGCTTAATGCTCCGGCCATGTAGGGGTTGTTGCGGAAGAGTAGGAAGAAACGGCAGATCAGTGTCATGATGATGATGGCCGGCAGGCAGACCGCTGTCGTGGCAAGAAGGGAGCCGAGGATGCTGCCGCCTGTTGCAGTGTAGCCGATATAGGTGGCGCAGTTGATAATGATCGGTCCCGGTGTCATTTGAGAGATGGCCACAATGTCAGTAAACTCGCCTACGGTGAGCCAGCCGTGTGCTTCAACGACTTCATATTGAACCATCGAGAGCATGGCGTAACCGCCGCCGAAGCCTACGAGTCCGATCTTGAAAAACGTGATAAAGAGTTGGATATAGATCTCCATAAAATAGAGGATAGAGGGTGAAATGTGGAGGGGTGATATTCTGTGAGCAAAACCGTTAGCTGTTCCCTTTCGCGATCCAAGAATGATAGATGACGCCGGTCACGCCAGCTGCTGCGATGACCCATACGGGCGAAACACCGAACTGCCAAACTGCCAGCGCTGCTATTACGGCCAAAGCAACGACGAAAGGACTGAAACCACTTTTCTTCAACATGTTGACAACGGGCACGACAATCAGCGAGACAACTGCCGGCCGGATGCCACGAAAGATGCGCTCCACCGTGGGATTTTCCCTGATGTCGGTGAAGAACATGGCAACCAACAGGATGACTACAAATGACGGAATAGCAGTGCCGAGAACGGCGGTGATCATCCCTCCGAGACCGAGTGTTTTATACCCAACGAAAACAGCGGAGTTGATCGAAATAGGACCCGGTGCAGATTGCGCCAGGGTAAGCATTTCTGCAAATTCCTCACGCCCGATCCAGCGGCGGCGTTCCACAACTTCTTTTTCGATCAGTGGAATCATCACGTAGCCCCCGCCGATGGTGAAGGCTCCGATCTTGAAAAACGAGAGGAATAATTGGAGGTATTTTTTCATAAAGAGGAATGGGTCTTTTACGCGCCTCATACTTACTCCCCTTTTTCGGCCGTCGACTTTTCCGTCAGCTCGCGATAATACCGGTAACGATCAAGCACGGCGTCAACATAGCGATATGTCTCCCGGCCGCGTAAATACCCAAAGCGACAGACGGAATCGGTGTAATATTTCGGCTCTGCTTTTAGGCGGATATATTCTGCCACATTGTCGGTCCATACGTTCGGGTTATGGCCATATTTTTTCGCCAAGCGTTGGGCGTCGTTGATGTGACCCACACCTGCGTTGTAGGAGGCGAGGGTCAATTTGACACGTTCCTCCTCACTTGCCGCGGGGAAAGAGGTACGGAAACGTCGCAGGCATTCGATGCCCGCACGAATATTCTGCTCCGGATCTCCCATCTGGTCGTAACGAAAACCGAGGGCGCGTGCGGTGGACGGCATGATGCCCATCAGCCCCTTAGCGCCGGTCCAGGCGACTACGTTGGGTTGAAAACGCGACTCAAAATAAGCGATGGAAGCCAGCAGGCGCCAATCCCAGCCGAGGCTTTTTGCGTGACGTTTGAAAAGATCGTCGTAGGGCGAAATCATTCCCGGCCGCATTTTCGGCACCTTCGATTGGGTATGCTTGGCCGTGTCTGCCGTTTCCACATTGGCCTCGATCGCCTCCGGGACGCCCTTCGAGAGTTCGAAATAGCGTTTTTCCGCCTCCCGATACGTGTCGCTACCCGTTGAGCCGGCTGCCCATAGATCGATGGCCATCCCCAGCAGCGGGCAATCACGCCGCACGACCCACGAGGAGCGCTGGCGGAAACTGACGGCCAGGTTGACGTCCAGATTGCGGTAATAAGTGCGATTGACCCGAGCCACATCGTCCTCGCAAATGGTGTATTGGATTTCGCCCCGCGAAACCATACCGACGAGGTCTTCTGCTGACAGTGTGTCAGACTTCATCTCTACGATATGAATGCCTCCGCCGAGCTCACGGTTCAAGTTTTCCAGCCGATCGCGGTATCTGCTGTCCGGCTTGATGTGAACTTGGCGGCCGATAAGCTGCGTGACGTCCGTCAGCACCGTATCCTCGGCCTCGTTGCGTTGCACCACCACGAGGCTCGACTGTCTTTCGCGTCCGCAGAAGCGCAGCAATTGTTTTCGTTCATTATCGATCGGCACAGGGTATGCCACCACATCGGCCTCTCCATTTTGCAGCATCTCAATCGATTGCGCCACACTCTCGGCCACTTTGATCTCCAGTTTGAGCCCGTTGCGCTCTGCAAAATCTGCAATCAGGTCGTATTCGTACCCCATGGGCTGCATCTTGTATTGAAAATACGACGTAGAGCTGTTCAGCGTGACCGCTGTGATTACGCCACGCGCCTGAAGGACGGGTAAGTCGGGCGTCAACTCCGTTTTTTCTTGCTTGCCGCGGCACCCGGCCATCAGCAAGAGCGTCGTCAGGAAGGCCAAACCGGTTCTGTTCATTCTCATTATTCGTTTTTGGTTGTACATATAGTAAATGATACGCGCGTACATTATCATATATAGAGCCATCATATATATAGCCCGATGGGCACGCGTACAGTTTGTATTGCCCCAAATGTGGCGCCACGAAAATCGCCTGCAAAAATGCAGAATCTTTGCTCTGCCGACGAAAAGGTGCATGCGATTCATCATTC
>CALHPT010000144.1 GCA_938036405.1 uncultured Tannerella sp. | reverse complement strand
CGATTGGGGTGTTACAGGCGCCGATGATCTTCAGAAAACTTTGGTCTTCGTCGCCCCAGGGCTTGGGGATCACCAGCGAAATATGCATATCGGGCTGCAGAGCCATGCCTTTGATCAGGCCGTAGCTGGCTGTCCCCAAGCCGCCCAGGATATGCGGGGGAAACTCCCATCCAAACATCAATGCTTTCATATCGTGTGTGTAGTAATTATTCAACGTTGTAGGCCTTGAGGCGCTCGATGACGGTCAGTATGGAGGCTACGCTCATGAGGAACGAGATGGCGCCGCGGCCAGCGAAGGGTGGATTGCCGTCGAAGAGTTCGGAGATGGTGCTGACACAGTGCAGAGACATCTCTTCCTCCATGTTAATCAGGGTGCGCTCGGCGAAGGAGACGCCTCCGCGGCCGAAGAGGCTCAAGTAAGCCGTCAGATACATGCCCGTGAGCCAAGGCCAAACGGGGCCTTGATGATAGGCCAGATCGCGCTCGTATTGCGGGCCGATGTAGTCCGGCCGGTAGCCCTCGCTTTTGGGGCTGAGGGAACGGAGACCCTTGGGGGTGAGTAGCTCTTTGGTGACGATGTCGAGGACGCCGCGCTTCTGTATGCGGGTCAGTGGCGAGTAGGGGCAGGCGATGGCGATGACCATGTTCGGCCGCACGCTCCAGTCTTGATTGGTGCCGTTGTCGACGTAATCGAAGAGGTAATTGTATCGGTTGACGAACGTGGCGGGGAAGGACAGGTCGAGGGCGCTGATGAGGCGGTGCACCGTTTCGGGTGTGTCGTCAACCTTCATCTCGCGATAGAAGCAGAGGGCGTTGTACCAAAGGGCGTTGAACTCCACGATGTAGCCCGTGCGGGGGACGACGGGCCGGCCGTTGATGACGGAGTTCATCCACGTCACGGGACGTTCGCGACCGTTGGTGTATAGCAGTCCGTTGTCACGCAGGATCAGGTTGGGATGCTTTTGCGCCAAGATGTATTCGACGATCTCTTGCACCAAAGCGCCGTAGAGTCGGCGTGCATCTTCGAGGCCTTCTTTGAGGGCAAATTGCTGCACGCTCCAGATGACCCAGAGGAGCACGTCGGGCTCGTCGAGCTCGCGGATCACGGTGTCGGGCATGCCGTTGCGCATAAAGGTCTGGAGGGCTGGGATGGCCGTCCGCATGAGGCGTTCGTAGCGGTCGCGCTCGCCGAGGTAGAGTGTGCAGGCAGCCATGGAGACGAACATGTCGCGAGCGCGCACTTTGAACCAGGGGTAGCCGGCCAGCAGATAGACGTCTTCGCCGCCACTACGGGGGATGTAAAACATCTGGTGGGCCGAATTTTTCAGGCAGTTGTAGAAGCTCGACCGGGGCGTACGCGCGGCCACTTCGGCATCGAAGAAGGTGGGCAGTGAGACCAGCTCCTCGCAGGGTTTATCGCCGCCGCAGAAGACGATCGACTCGCCTTTGGCAATCGGCAGCTCGAAGTATCCCGGCACGAAGAGATCTTCCTTGTAGGGATAACCGCGCTCTTGCTCTTTGGGGTATTCGATGCCGTTGTACCAATAGGGTTCGTAGACGAACTGCGGCGCCTTGTTGAACTGCATGTAGAGGTCAGAATAACCGGGATACATGCAGGCTTTGATGCCGTTCGGCACCTCCTGGTAGGAACGGTCGGCCATGCCGTTGACTTGTGTCAGCTCCTTGACGCTGCGGAAGGCCATGAAGGGGCGAAAGCGCAGCGTGGTGGGCGAGTGCGCGTCCATCAGCGTGTACTTGATCATGATTTGGTTGTCCGTACGGGAGAAGATCACCTCTTTGGATAGTACCACTCCGCCGACGCGATAGACGGTGCGGGGGACGGTTTCCATCTCGTATTCGCGGATGTATTTGTGTCCGTTGGGGCTGAAACTTCCGCCTTCATACTTGTGAAGGCCGAGGTTGAATTCAGCGCCGTGTTGGATCACGGTTTCGTCGAGCGACGAGAGGATGACGTGGTTGTCATCG
>CALHPT010000143.1 GCA_938036405.1 uncultured Tannerella sp. | reverse complement strand
TCATGGCAGGAGCCTATCAGGAAGAGACGCTGGAGGGCGGAGAGTCACGCGTCGTTCTGAAGTTACCACCCGCACTCGCACCCGTCAAACTGGCTGTACTGCCGCTGGTGCGTAAGGACGGACTGTCGGAAAAAGCCGAAGAAATTTTACACATGCTGCGCTTCGATTTCCGTTGCCAGTACGACGAAAAAGATTCCATCGGCAAGCGTTACCGTCGTCAGGACGCGATCGGTACGCCGTACTGCATCACGATCGACTACAACACGATGAAGGACGATACGGTAACGATTCGTTTCCGCGACACGATGCAGCAGGAGCGGATGCCGATCGCCAAATTGCACGAAATCATTTCGGACAAGGTCAGCATGCGCAGTCTGCTCGAAGGTTTGAAGTAATTACAGAGACTAACGGATATACATACACGAAAAATGAAGAAAAACGTTTTCTGTCTGATCACACTATTTGCGGCGCTGTTCGCCGCGGTAAGTTGCGACAAAAAGGACGATGATGAGGCCGGTCAGGCATGGAAGCTCGCCAATGAGCAAGCATTCAATGCCATCAAAAATAATCCGGCATACACCGAGTTTAAGTCGCCCGGCAACGAAGGAAGCATATACTACAAAGTTCTCAGGAAAGGGACCGGCACGAAACCCATCTTTTACACCAGCACCGTGAAAGTGTATTCGAAAGGGTGGTTTGTGGCCGACTCGAAGGAGCGTGGTATCACCAACGGCATGATGTTTCAGAAATGGCTTGCGGAAGATGGTATACCGGCAACGCTAAAGGTGTCCGAGCTCCTCTCGAAAAATGGCGTCACTGTTTCATTTAAGGGGATACAGGCTGCTTTGCAGAAGATGGTGGAAGGTGATAAATGGGAGATATGGATCCCCTACCAGTTAGGCGGAGGAAAGAGCAAAGCGTCGACCTTAACCCTCGGTTTCGGAGGCGCTTCGCGTCCTCCTATTCCGGCTTATTCGACACTGGTCTTCGAAATCGAAGTTGTGGAAGTCATGCAGTAGTAGTTGCGCTTTAAAAGTGCAACTTACCGAAGTGTTCGGGACAGTGATAGTCCGGTGACGGCAGCTCTATCGGGCTCCAAGTGACGTAATGCGGGTTTTCCGTACTGTCCGCACATTTGTAGAAGTGCTTTCGGGCAGATGGGCGGCGTCAAGCCCCATCAATTCAAACGGAATAGCGACCGTCACTTCCCACGTATAAATACCTTTCTTTTCTTCAAAAGTCTCCCGGTTTACGGTTGTATAACGGCGTATTTTCCGGTATTCGTCATCGGTGAGCGGGGTGCGGTCATGGCGTCCTGCTCCGCGTGCCGCCAGACACGTGCCGATACAGTTAAATTCAAAATTCGTATAGAACAAGTCGTCATTACGACGCATAAAAAACTCGACGCAACTGTCGGGGTGTACGTACTGTCCGTCCCGACCGGCTACAGCCCGGAGCGATAGTCCGTGCACGAAATAATGGAGATATAATTCTTTGTCGCCACGTGCGATATCGAACGCCACAATCGGTTTGTACGGAAATTCGGGCCAATTGATCGTGTCGAGACTTTGGCGTAAGGCGATAGTTTCCATCGCAGCCGTTACGCTCTTCAAATCCATGCCGTCCAATTCGGGGCAATACGGTACTTTCAATGTTTTCATCATTATGTGTAGCGTTGTAGAAGTATTCATTTGTTGGGAAAAAGAAGGAATGACGCGCTCACTCCCTCTTTTGTCAGATGTTTGTTATTTGCAGGCGCAAGACGGTTTCAGCTGTTTAAAGAAATCGTTTCCTTTGTTGTCGACCAGGATAAATGCAGGAAAATCTTCGACTTCAATTTTCCAGATCGCTTCCATGCCGAGTTCGGGATATTCGAGGCATTCGACCTTCTTGATGCTTTCGAGCGCGAGCACAGCTGCCGGTCCGCCGATGCTGCCGAGGTAGAAGCCTCCGTATTTCCTGCAGGCATCGGTCACCTGCTGGCTGCGGTTTCCTTTGGCAATCATCACCATGCTTCCGCCGTGAGACTGGAAGAGATCGACGTATGAGTCCATACGTCCGGCCGTCGTCGGGCCGAATGAGCCGGAGGACATGCCTTTGGGCGTCTTCGCCGGCCCGGCGTAGTAGATCGGGTGATCTTTGATATACTGCGGCAGCCCTTCTCCCTTGTCGATGCGCTCTTTGAGCTTGGCGTGCGCAATATCTCGCCCGACGATGATCGTACCGGAGAGTGACAGGCGTGTCGAAACGGGATATTTGTCAAGTTGTCGGAGAATTTCCGCCATAGGTCGGTTCAGGTCGATCTTCACCGCGTTTCCTTCGCCAGCTTGACGCAGCGGTTCGGGGATAAGACGCCCGGGATGATCGTCAAGCTTCTCGATCCAGATACCGTCTTGATTGATCTTAGCCTTGATGTTGCGGTCAGCAGAACAGCTTACGCCCATACCTATAGGGCAACTTGCACCATGGCGTGGCAAGCGGATGACACGGATATCATGTGCTAGGTACTTACCACCGAACTGCGCACCAAGCCCGATCTTGTGTGCCTCGTCTAGGAGTTTAGCTTCTAGGTCGATGTCACGGAAAGCACGACCTGTCTCATCACCTGTAGTTGGTAGATTATCATAGTACTTAATACTACCGAGTTTAACTGTCAATAGATTCTTCTCAGCAGATGTACCACCAATAACAAAGCAGATGTGGTAAGGAGGACAAGCAGCAGTACCGAGGCTCTTCATCTTCTCAACGAGGAAAGGAATGAGAGTGCCCTCGTTCTGGATTGTAGCTTTGGTCATAGGGTAGAAATAAGTCTTGTTCGCAGAGCCACCACCCTTTGCTACCATTACGAAACGATATTCTGCGCCCTCAACAGCCTCGATGTCAATCTGTGCAGGGAGGTTACACTTGGTATTCACCTCATCGTACATATTGAGCGGAGCGTTCTGTGAGTAGCGGAGATTCTCCTCTGTAAAGGTGTTGAATACACCACGAGAGAGTGCCTCTTCGTCCTCGAAACCTGTCCATACCTGCTGACCCTTCTCACCGTGAATGATAGCAGTACCCGTGTCCTGGCAGAAAGGCAGTACACCCTTCACAGCTGTCTCTGCATTGCGGAGGAACTGGAGTGCCACATACTTGTCGTTTTCTGATGCCTCTGGGTCGGTCAGAATCTTTGCAACTTGCTCGTTGTGTGCACGACGGAGCATAAACTCACAG
>CALHPT010000142.1 GCA_938036405.1 uncultured Tannerella sp. | reverse complement strand
GACAAGTTTAATCCAGTCGTCCCCGCGTTCGGAGCGATGAATCCGCTTTATCGTCAGGTATTCATCACCGTCTAAATCGATAGAGACAATATAAACCTCCCCGAAAATGATATACGGGCTTTCAACCGGGAACTGCTTATAAGCGACGATGTCACCCGTCTTTAGCAGGGGATACATGGAATCGCCGCGCACATACAGCGCCCCGTCGCATTTCGGAGCATTGGGTATACTGATAACGTCTATGATGTTCTGATCTCTGTTTTCGAATATGCTCTTCAGATTCGCTGCCGCCTCCACATCATACAGGGGGATCTTCCAATCCTCCTCAATCCGCTCTACACTTTTGGGGTGGTGTATTTGGGTGATGATAGCCGGCTCTTCCTTCAACATCTCACCCTCCCCCAGCAACAGCCAGTCCAAAGAATAGCGCCGGTATACACTGGCAATCTTTCCGAGCGTGTCATAGCTCGGAACCGTATTCCTATTAAACATTGATTTGAGGGAGTTTTCCGATATCTCTATCTTTTCAGCGAACCCTGAATAGGTCAGATTCTCGTTTTGGATAAGCCGTTTGATCCGCTCATTCATTCCGCCGCACCCGGTCTCATAAGAAGGGATTGCATCAGGATCTCCCTCCATCATGTTGCCATCCCCTGAAAGAAGCCATTCAGACGATATGAAATGGAATTCGTGGCATATAGATCGAACAAATTGTTCTGTCAGCTCCCGTCTATTGTTCTTTAACTCGGATATATAGCTTCTATTTACGTGTACTCTGGCTGCGAAGTCGGCGTCATTGTAGATTATTCTCCGACTCTTCAACTCATCTAATAGTTCGACAAACCTCTGATTCCTTGAATAATCCGAGGTTGACTCTTGCTGGATTGTGCGGGCTGCAATCATTGTTATAGTTTTTTATAGTTCGACTTTGTTGCACATAGAACAAACTGTTCTACATTTGCCACCGATTTCAATGCAAACTTACAATGAAAGAATGAAAGGAAAAGAGGAAATGACACGACTAATGACGAGAGAGGAAAGAGAAGCTGGTGTATACGCCTTCTACAAGAGTAGACTGGAGGCCGGCGTAGGGAAGATGAGATCTGTGTACGACACGATGGGAGAGTTCAGTATCGCCACGCCGATCACGGTCTACAGAATAAAGAGCCGTGTAGAGAAGCGCCTCGAGGCCGCCGCAGCCAATGGACGCACCGACGAAGCCACGGAGGGGCAAGAGTCATGAGCGACGACACACGGGCCATGCTGGACGAGATGCTACTCCGGCGCCTCACATGGCGCGACCGATGGGTGGCGGTCTACTTCGCCATCTCACTGGCGGCCATCATCATCACAGCCGAAGCACCGATATGGGTGATGATAGCGATGATGCTGAACTTCTTCAACGCCGCGCGCATAATGAAGACAATCAATCTCCCGCCGGATGAGGAAGACAAAGACGGCGGCGACGTGAACACGCCAGCGGGAGGGGCGAAGCGATGATTGGAACTATAGACAGACGCTTCACAGGCGATACGCGGCTGATCGACCTCACGGTGGACGATGTCCGGTGGATCGTGGCCGACGCCGTGCGAGAGGTGCAGGATGCAAGGCAGGCCGAGGAAACATGTCGGACGGCGTCCGCGAGCGCCCTCCAAGAGGGACGCTACGTGCACGGCATCGATGGCATAGCCCGGATCTTCGGCGTCAGTCGCTCAACAGCGAATAAGATCAAGCAGAGCGGCGTCATCGACGAAGCCATCTCGCAGTGTGGCCGCTCGATCGTAACCGATTCGGTGCGTGCCATCGAGCTCACCCGTGGGACGTCGCTGGGCACAAAGGCCGAGGAGGTCACCCGGGAGCGCACGGAGTTAAAAGAGAAACAACAAGCCGCAAGGGCGGTGTAAGCACACGGCGACAATCACACACACTAAACACGAATAGAAAGAAATGGAAACCGAGAAAGTAAACACGGGCGAAACAGCGCCTGACAAAGATTTTTTAGAGAGAGTGGACAAAATCGCGGATGAGCTGCGATCCATGGGGCAGGAGGATATGGAAAACAGGTTCGTTTTACTGATCGCTGGAGAGGGAGGGCTCGTAACAAGGCTGCTCCAAGGTCGCACGAATCGTCTTACAAACCTTTCGGGGCAGTCTTTGGCGGAAGACAAAGAGGGACGCAAAGTCATGCTTGGAATCATTATTAGCTGGTTGGGATCGATAGACCAACGCTTCGCATTGGGTATTGCAAAAGCGCTCTATGAGAGAGTTAAACAGGCATCAAAAGAAGAGGCATCCCGCCCGAAGGCGGAGGCGTAAAGACTAATCACACACTAAACACGAATCACAATGAAAAGGATAACGATTGAGGAGCTGCACCTGCGGAACTTCCGCGGAGCGCGGGACGTCCGGGTCAGCTTCGCGGCGGGGACGAACATCGTCAGCGGCGATAATGGCACGGGCAAGTCCACCCTGATGGACGCTTTCCTCTGGATGCTTTTCGGCAAGGATGCAGAGGAGCGGAAGGACTGCGAAGTCAAACGCATCGAGGCGGGCGAGACGCTCCGACGCACGGACGCCACGGTGGAATGCCGCCTCGACGTGGACGGCCAACAGAACACCCTCAGGCGCTCCCTCCGAGAGGTATGGAGCAAGCCACGCGGTGCCACGGAGCCCGTATTCAAAGGCAACGAGACGGAGTACACGATCAACGATGTGCCTA